>DPIB01000006.1 GCA_003522805.1 Fervidobacterium sp.
TATAGGTGGGGGTAGTTCACTGTTCGTTGCTCAGTTTTCTACTTTTCTATTTAGTAGGAATATGGCGAGTATGACGATGATGGGTAAGAGGTACGATACAATGGGTACAGTGTCGAGGAATGCACCCATGATTGTACTGACGATGCTACCACCAAGTGATGTGAATGCGTACGTTGCACCGTTGAATAGTGGCAGGTGGCTCTTTTCGATTTTTCCTACAGCGGTCTGTTGGATGTATGGGAAAAGTGGGCCAAAGAATAGGCCTGCAATGATGAAGAAGAGTGGGTTCTTGGTTATGACGAAGAGTGAGACAAGTATTATCATGACTATCGTATTTACGGACACGAGGTCTTTGAATAATTTTGTTATCGGTGAGAGGAAGAATCTGCCGAGTGTGAATAGTATCCAAAAGAGTGAGTATGCGGTAGCTGATGTAACGATGCCTTCTTTCATGATGTTACCAGCCCAGTTGATTGTCCCTATTTCTGCAGAGCTGTACAGTATGAGTAACGTTAGGAATATCATGAATGTCGAGTTGCTGAATGCGTATTTAATTTCAGAGAGTTTGAATGCCTCTGCTTTCGTAGATGTTGTAATGTGTAACCTTGTCGATGTGTATGCAAATAGTAAAATGAAAATGGTAGCATAGATGAAGTAGACGTTTTTGAAATTGTTCATTCTACTTTGTGCCAGCTGTATGAATAAAGGTGCGAGGATGCCACCTAATCCGTATGCGCCATGGAAGAATCCGAAGTTTGCATTCCTGTTTTGCGCAAGTAGCATGGTAGAACTGTTGAATCCAAAGCCACTGGAAAATCCAAAGATGAGCATACCTACAAGTGATAGTACAAGGGTATTTGAAAATGCTATGATTAAACTGCCGCATATAGTGATACCAAATCCGATGAGTAACGCCCTTTTGAGCCCAAGTTTGTTAAGGTATATCCCAACGAATATGTTTGATAGTACGGTACCTACGAGCGAAAATAGTGGTATCAATGAAGAAATGCCGACGGATATGCTGTAGTCTGACTGGAATAATTTTAGTACCGGTGCTACGGAATTCATTATCAGGGAATACGAAAATATGATTAGCATGGGAAATATGTTTGACATAGTTATCACTATCCTCCTCTTTTATCTTTTTCTTCACAATATTCTTTAACAATATATGCGCATCAATTATAGTATTATCAGTCTATACCATATCTTTCCATTTTGTAGTATAACGTTCTTACACTTACATCGAGTATCTCTGCTGCTTTGGATTTGTCACCTCCAGATTTCTTCAGTGCTTCTTGTATCACTTGCTTTTCGTAGCTTTCAACCATGTCTTTTAACGCCCTTAATTCCAACGTTTCGATGTTGCTTATCTCACTGACTTCTGCCTTTTCAGGTAGGTGTTTCATCTCTATGATTCGTTCTTCCGGCCCCATGTTGATCATTATTCTACCAATGAAATTCTCCATTTCTCGTACGTTGCCTTGCCATTCTCTGCTTGTTATGTAGTGCATGACTGCAGGATTCATGCCTTCTACCATTCTGCCATACTGCTGATTTAGCTTTCTTACGATGTGCATGGCTATCTTCGGTATGTCTTCTCTACGTTCTTTCAATGGAGGTAGATATATGGGAAATACGTTGAGTCGGAAGTACAAATCAGGTAAGAATTCTCCGTTTTTAACCATCTTTTCGAGGTCGGTGTTCGTCGCTGCGATGATTCTTACGTCTACTTTCTTGACGTTCCTTCCACCGACTGGAACGAATTCTTTCGATTCTATGAATCTGAGTAGCTTCGGCTGGAGTGAGATGGGTAGTTTGCCAACTTCATCTAAAAAGAGTGTCCCGCCATCTGCCTCTTCTACTAAGCCTTTTTTCCCACCACGCACTGCACCAGTGAATGCGCCTTCTTCGTAACCGAAGAGTTCCGATTCCAAAATCGATTCTGGTATGGCAGCACAATTGACGCTGACAAAAGATTTGTTTTTACGTGGGCTGATGTTGTGGATTGCATGCGCAAAGAGTTCTTTCCCTGTGCCACTCTCACCTCTTAGAAGGACTGTTGCGGGCGTCTGAGCTACTTTCTTTGCCTGCTCTTTTGCTATCTGCATTATTCTGCTGTCGCCGATTATGTCATCAAATGTGTACTGCGCCCTCATGTGTCTTATTAGTCTCTTTATCTCTTCGAGCTCGTTGTTGAGTCGCATTATTTCAGAGACGTCGTGTACCACCGCAACGCTCCCTTTGAATTTGCCATGTACAAAGAGTGGGGTTGCATTGACTATGACTTCTTTCCTCGCAGGGCCTACTTTGAGCCTTGCATTGTAGATGGGCTGTCTCATCTTTGCGATGAGCATGTGGATGCTCTCACCTTCTGCGATGTCAACCGTTGCGGGTTTGCCAACTACTTCTTCTGCGGGATATCCAGTTATCTTGGTGTATGCTTTATTTACAATTCTAACGATACCATTCTCATCCGCTACGCTGATTGCATCGTTTGTGGAGTCTATTATTGCTTTGAGTTGTGCTTCAACTTCTTTGAGGTTTGTGATTTCTTCTGCCAGTTTCCGAATGCTGGTAATGTCTCTGAAGACTGCAACAGCACCTATGATTTCTCCACGTTCGTCTTTTATCGGTAGTCTCGATGTTATGATGACAGCGTTTTCTGTGCGCTGCACTTGGTCTATCTCAGGTAATCCGGTTCTGACGACGATGTGTAATCTTGTATTTTCTACCACGTCTTCAACGTATTTGCCAATTATGTCACTTGGCAGGCCAAGAAGTTTGGATGCGTTCTTATTTACATAAACGACATTCGCTTCTTTGTTGACGATGATGATTCCTTCTATAATGGAATCAAGTACACTTTTGAGTATTCGTTCCATTCATTTTCATCTCCATCCAACGTAAGGTACTGCATTTCGTTATCCACTCGGTCATTCTGATGATAAGAAACGATTCGTTTAGGTGTTAATTTCGCCATTGAGCTGAACGGTAGTTCAACGATTTTCGAAGTTCTAAGGTCTCATTTATATAGTACCTCACTAAGAAAATTATACACAAAAAAACCATATTTTGAACCTGCCAGTCAATTACTGTTTTTAGAAATATGGGATTAGCTGGGATTAGCAGGATATCAAAGTTGACATCTAGTTTCTTGTAATGTCTTGTGCGTTATGTTGTTATGTGATGGAAAAAACGGAACGAAGCGAATCGAAGGGGGATGCATATTGAAGAGGATCGATTTGTTGAGTATCATAATAGCAATATTCTTTTTGTGGGCTATATTCTTTCAGGTGGATTTTTTGGAGATATTCGATTTGAAGATAATGGATTTCTTCTACAAAATTAGAGGGACGACCACTATAGATCCCTCTGTTGTCGTAATCGGAATAGATGAGTATTCTCTCAGTGCACTGGAAGTGGAGGGTGACACTTGGCCCTGGAAGAGGGATGCTTATGGAAAACTACTCGAGAGGGTATTTGAAGATGGGGCAAAAGTCGTTGCATTTGATGTATCCTTTACTGAAGCAGGGGATGAGGAGAGCGATAGTTATTTCGCAAGTACTCTTTTGATGTATGAGAATGTTGTTCTGGGTACTTATTTGATAAATGATAAGGAGGTGTATCTTTCTTACGATAAGAGGTTAAGAGAGATGATGGAGCAGAACATTGCGTATGTAGATTATGCTTACAAGATGGACAATTTCAAGGCTCTTGGATTGCTTAATCCATTTAAGGTCTACAAGATCAGGCCTGTATATGAACTCTTCGCAACCTCTGCTTATTCCGCCTCTTACGAGATCGGAGCTTTGGATGCCGACGGTATTGTGCGCCGAATTCCTCTACTGGTCTTGGAAGAGTGGTCAAGGGAGAATGCAGTCTCTTCTGGCCTCTTCCCACATATGGACGTACTCACTGCTGCGATTTTCTCCGATGTCCCGTCAGTGGATTTGACCATTGATTTGTCGAGTAAACAAGTAATATTTAATGAGTCTTCAATTCCATTCGATAGCTCTGGATACATGCATTTGTGGTATTATGGAAGGGGTACAGATGTCTTTAGCGAGATCCCTTTCTATGATGTCATGAATGGCAAGTTTGAACCGGGAACTTTCCGTGATAAAGCTGTAATCGTAGGTTATACAGCCACTGCAAAGGGTTTGTACGATTTGAGGATAACACCGTTCTCAACAGAAGAAGCTGGCGTTTTTGTGCACGCAAATGCAGTAGAGAATCTAATAAGAAATGATTTCATAAAACCCTTTACACCGTTCAATAATGCTATTGTATTTATAATCATAATGACTGTTGTAGTTGTGCTATCGAAGATTAAGGGCAGGTCTGTGAATACAATACTGTTATCTATACCTGTTGTCTTTCTGATCTTCTCATATGTGCTGTTCTTGCAGAGAACATATATCAGCACGTTCTACCCAATCTTTGCTGTGCTCGTAGTTGGTATAACTAAGACTTTAGGCGACTTTTTGAGAGAGAATGCCGAAAAGAGGAAGATGAAAGAGTTCCTTTATCGCTATGTGCCGGACAGAGTGGCTGAAATTCTAGTTGGTAGTGGGGAGTTGAAATTGGGCGGAGAGACAAGAAATGTTGTCGTATTGTTTTCGGATATAAAAGGGTTCACAAGTCGTTCGGAAAAGCTGGCTCCTGAAGAAGTTGTTGCCTTTCTCAATGTTTACTTGACGAAGATGAGTGAAGTTATCAGGTACAAGTATGATGGGACTATAGATAAATTTATTGGGGATGCTATAATGGCAATCTTTGGTGCACCAGTTGCTTATGAAGATGACATAGAACGTGCGTTGAATTGCGCATTGGATATGAGAGAGGCGCTTAAGGAACTTAATAAGGAGTTGGGACTCGATTTGGATAGCGGTATTGGGATACACTACGGCCCTGCCATTGTCGGGAACATTGGAGCGCCGTTCAGGATGGATTATACGTGCATAGGTGACACGGTCAACACCGCTTCAAGGATGGAACATCTTACAAGAGAAGTGGATGCTGAGATCATAGTCTCTGAAGAAATAGTCAAGAGAACCGAGGGTTTTGAATTCGAGTATCTGGGAGAATACTCGGTAAAAGGTAAGAGCGAGAAACTGAAATTATACAAACTTATTGGAGAACAGCAGAGAGGGTGAACTAACCTGTCAGACCCATCGGAGAGGATTATAAGAAGAAAGGGTAACGGCACTTTTTATATGTACAATCAACGAAATGGTAAATTCCTTATCAGCGGAGAAGTACCTGAACAAGATGATGTCTATGAATTTGCAATGGAGAACATGATATGCATAGATGAGAAGGTCTTTGAACTGGTAAGCTGGTTACTGAGAACGACTAGTATAGATGATATTGTCTCCTCAATATGCGAGTTTTTTGAGAAGAGAATGGATAAATCGGTGAAAGTAAACTTTTTGGAAGATAAATGTCAGTTTGAAATGAGCGAAGAATCTGCTAATATTCCTATAGTAAGCAAGAACTCCGGGGCTATTGGTTGTATAAGAATTACTGGAAAGTTCAGTATCTTCGAGGCGCTGGGTTTACTCGCATTTTATAACTCGCTTGTGTCTATCATAGAGGGAATTGTGATAAACTATAGGTTGCAACAACTGCTAAGGAGTGGTCTGGACACACTATACAAAGCACTGAATAGAAGGGCAAGATTGACCGATTTAGATTTGGATATGATGGAGAGAATTGTTTTCGGTATCTCTGAAGCAGAGAGCACGGACAAGGAATTGTGTAGTTTGGCACTTAAGGCAGCAAATGTTGGATTAGTCGGCGTTCGAGATGATATATTCGAAAGGATCAGAGAGGGTGGTGCAACGGGCGAAGATTATTCTGAGTATTTGAAGCATGTGGATTATGGGTATGAGATATTGAAGGATTTGGAATTGGAGAAAGAGGTATTAGATGCATGCCTCTATCATCATGAATTCCTAGATGGTAGCGGGCCTAAACAATTGAAGAATGATGAGATACCGAAATTGGCATTGATCATAGGTATTGCAGAACATGTGGTCTTACTGAGATGGGGAAATGAGAAACTCCTAGAAAAGTATCCAGACAACTTTATAAAAATTGCGTTGAAGGTATCGAGGTGAGAGATCTGAAAACTTTGTGGTATATTTTTCCATATTTCTTTTTGGGGCATTTGGTTGGTGACTACATACTGCAGAATAGTTATATAGCTGCAAGAAAATCGAAGGATTTGAAGGTTCTGTTGTTACATGTTTTTCTCATCTTTGCCTCGCAACTAGTTTTTTCACTCGGCAAGGGATTCGGCTTAGTACAACTTCTCTTCGTTGTTCTCTTATCTGTCTTGCATTTCCTCATAGATTTTGGCAAGTACAAATGTAAGAACGGCTTTTGCAGTACTTGGTGGTATTATTTGATTGATCAGTGTCTGCATCTGTTGAGCTTTTTGTTCGTGATGGTACCTTTCTCTGATGTGGATTTCTTCTTAAATCGCAATTTGGTAGTCGTGTTGTGTGTGATGATTTTCAATGCTTATTTCATAAGCTTTTTAGTCCATTTTATAACCTCAAATGGAGTATACAAAAGAGATTATTTAGGTTACCTATTTAGAATGGTAGCGCCTGTTCTTTATTATTTTAGCCCCATAGTTTTTATAGTTTACGAAGTATTGATATTCTTACCTGTTTGGAAAGTAATTAAGCATTCGAAATCTAAGTCGATAACTCTATCGGTAATGTTGAACTATGTATTTACTCTATTTGCAAGCATAATTCTTACGGGGGTGATGTTATGAAAAAGGTTCTTGTGTTTATAACACTTGTCATAAGTTTACTTGTATTAGCTGACTTTACAATTTCAGTACCGTCGGAAACTGTAAGTTTCGGTTCTAAATTGCCGGTAACAATCGAATTCACTGATTCATCAGGGAGGCCAGTTCCGTTCACATTGAAGGCAAAAGTGACCTTAGGAGGGTTCGACAAGCCTGAGGTATTCACAAAGGGTATAGAGGCGAATGGCAAGATAACGATTAATTACCTCGTACCTAAGAAAAAGGGCGATGTGACGCTAACGTTTACAGGAGAGGCTAAGGGTAGTAAAGAATCCCTTACAAAGCAAGTAACTTTGAATGTTGTAGAAGAAGATGAAACAGTCTTTTCTGAGAAACTTAACGCTGCTATTGATTCTTTCAAAGGCAGTGTAGCTCTTAAGAAGGAAGGAAAAAAGACATGGGAGTCTGTAAAAGCCTCTTCGAAGATCCAAGAGGGTGATGAGATACTCACGCTGGAAAAGTCGTACGCTATCGTGAAGTTCCCTGACGGTTCGATGACAAAGATTTCTGAGAATACGCAGGTTCTGTTCGAGAAATTAAGGCAGTCAAAAGATGGGAAGATTTTAGTCTCGATAGTAATTCAAAAGGGCGGAACGTACAACGTTGTTCAAAAAATAGTTACAGGTTCCTCATTTGAAGTAAAGGCAGGAAGTGTAACGGCAGGTGTTAGAGGAACAGCCTTCGGTGTTGACTACACAGATGAAAAGCCTGTGGTAAAGGTCTGGGAGGGCGAGGTCTTTGCGTTCTTTGGCGATGCGTTTGTAATACCTATTGTTGAAGGTCAACAAATCATGTACCAAGAGATGGCCGAACCAATTGAAGAGATGGATATTCTACTTGAAAACACAAAGATTGAACCCTTAGAAGAACCGCTACCAGCAATGGAAGAACCTATAGAACAACCGCCTATTGAGGAGGAAAAACCAGTAGTAGAAGGACCAAAAGAAGAACCTGCCGAGGAGCCTACACCTAAACCTCAAGTAGTTGAACCAGTAGCTGCCACGACATCAAAGGCCTATATACCACCGTTGGGAGTCGAAACAATACGAAAGGACACTAGCAATTACATTGTTTACAGTATCTCACCAGAGTTTTCCGTTGGGCCGGTTGAGTTGGGTATTGGATTAACTGCTTATGCAACTGAAGTTGGAGGAGCTCTCTATTATGGTGTTCCGTCGACGAATCCAAGCACAAATATTATAAACATGATTACGATAAACTCAGTTGCACTTAAATTGGATAACTTCTACTTCAGATACGGCAACATGCCGATGACTTCGTTGGCGATGGGCTTTTCCGTACGTGATTATTTCAAGCCATATGCGAAATCGTTTGATGTAAAGACTGCAGTGGGTTCATTCTCATTGATGGCACATTTGCCATATGAATTGACTAAACTATGGCCATTTGAATTCACTCAATCAGATGACGTAATAGCAGGTGAGGTTGAAATTAAGTCTTTATTTGCAGGATTGGACCTTGGATTATCTGCACTGTACGATACACAAGTTTCGACGGCAAACACTGTTGATAGTGCAACGCCAGTTAATCTTTCCGTTTCAACATTTTTGAGATATCCATTGATGAGTAACTTCTATCTTGGTACAGAATTTTCGTCTCAGATTCTTTCAGATTTTTCAGGTTACGGTTTTGGATTGTTCGGTGGAATATCTGGCAGAGTTTCTATATTTGATATCGTTGCGGGCGTATATGGCACATGGAATGGTTTCAAGCCGTTCTATTTTGGTAGGTTGTATACAAATGACAAATTACAAAACAAGCTTACATCACTCACTCAAGGCGAGAGTGTTTTTGGATTACTTGCAGGTTTCAATTTCTACACGGACTACGCAGTTGGTAGGCTTTATTTGTACGGTGATTTTACAAATGACTGGGATGCACTTGGCGAGATAAGGATAACGATACCACAAGTTGGAGCTATAGCAGGATTGTTTATGTATGGCTATTACTACGACACAACACCTTTTGCTGAAGGGGAGATGTTCGATTCTGATACCATTTCTTATCTTAGAATAACTTATCCTATAATGGAGAAAACCCTTGTTGCAGGTATGGTTTACTCTTGGGACTATATCCAGAAAAGCTGGGTGCAAAGCGTGTATATAGGCTCTGAAACAAGCTGGTGAGTTTATTGAATGACGAGTTTGAAAGAAGTGGGTGCAAAGTTATAGAAGCTCCACCATGGTTGAGTGGCTATACTTACAATGGCGTACTTAAGGGAAGAAAGTCGACCAAGAGTCTCAAGATACAGGGTATAGAGTTTTACGTGCTCGGAGATTATTCCGAGAGACTACTTGATACGATGTGTAGGTATTTGAAAGATGGTGTGAATATAAAACCATCGGATCTCTCGGATCAGGTAGTGTATGTTGCTGCAAAGCTAAACAGTAATCTCAGACTTAACGATTTATTGAAGGAGATCCAGAACGAGATATGTACGATTGTCAATGCATCAGCAGCTTCTATTTTGATGTACGAGGGAGATTATCTAAGGTTCTTGGTTACCGTTGGGAAGGTAAGCGGAAAGATAGAGTCCATACCTGTCCCTATGGAATCCATCGCTGGCGCTATCTTTCAAGAAGGAAAAGCAATGACGTTCAATAATTTGGAGAATAACCCTGCTCATTTTAAAGGAGTAGACCGAGCAGCACAGTTTAAGACCAAGAATATAGTGGGATCCCCAATATGGGTGGAAGATGAGAAAATAGGCGTCATAGAGGTATTGAATAAGGATGAAGGATTCACAGAGGAAGATGAACAGACCGTTGATTTATTTGCTAGGCTTATTGGAAGGAAATTGCTTAGTTCTTGGCGGTATGAGAAGTTTTCTGACAGGTTCAAAAAGATACTACTGGGAATTGCAACTGCTATCGATAAACGCGATAATTACACACACCAGCATTCTCGAAATGTTGCGCAGTATTCTGTAGAGCTTGGTAGGAAGATGGGATTGAATCAACAAGCTCTCGAAAAACTAGAGTTTTCAGCAATACTGCATGATGTTGGGAAAATTGGTATACCCGACAGTATTTTATTAAAAGCTGGAAAACTCACAGATGAAGAATATCAGATAATAAAAAATCATACAGTGTACGGTTCGGAGATTCTCTCAGTCATAAAGTACGTTGATACAGATATAATTAGTGGGGCATTAGAACATCATGAACGGTTGGACGGAAGTGGCTATCCGTATGGAAAAAAGGATGATGAAATATCACTTTTTGGTCAGATCATCGGCGTTGCAGATGTCTTTGATGCACTTTCATCTCGCAGGACTTACAAAGAGGCTTGGCAACTCAGCAATGTTTTGAAAATGATCGAAGAAGATGTTGAAAAAGGAAAATTCTCGCCAATCTTCTTTGATACGCTCAAAGACATTGTTATGGAAGTAGAAAAAGAGCTTTGATTAAATAAAACCGGGGATTATCCCCGGTTTCTTTTTTACTAATCAGATTATTTGTTTACTCTTGCTTTAAGTACTTTACCAGGTCTGAATTTCGGAACGTTTCTTGCAGGAATCTTGATTTTCGCCTTTGTTCTCGGGTTTACACCTGTCCGACCTTCCATCCTCTTGACTTCGAATGTACCGAAATCAACCAGTTGGACTTTTTCACCTTTCTCAAGTGATTCCGATATAGTTTCAAAAAGTGTGTCAATAACCGCTTTTACATCCTTTTTTTTCAGCTGTGTCTTCTCTGCTACTGCATTGACAAGTGTCTTTTTGTTCATAAAATCCCCCTCCTTTATGCGGTAATATCGGTTTTACAAAGATAAATACGCATACAACTACAATATAATAACACTTTCTGAGCACCTAAGTCAAGAGTTCTGATAAATACATACTACTACGAAATTATATCACAAGACATATGAAAAAATCAAGTGTTTTGACCATAAGTAAAAGTTTTCTTTATAAAATCGGCAATTATACGCGAAATTTCAAATTTCATTTTATGTTCAGTAGATATGACAAGCTGTGAGTGGTTGCTGTAGTACTTGTGAAACTCAACATAATGCTTCTCGGCTGCTTCACGCTTTATGTATTTCTTGATCTTTTCGTAAAAACGCTCCCTCGGGATTTTAAGGTAAATGAGTAAAAAACCTTGGTTACTGTACCCAACTGCTGCACCACATCCAACTATTATTTTATCACAACTTTTTTCAAATCTGTCAACAATTCTTCTTTCCATTTTACCTACTTCTTTTATTCCGTATGTGCTTAGGAGGGTATAAAAATCTTTACCCGTTTCTATCTCGAGTATCTTCTCAATTTCTATTATATTGAACCCAAAATCCTCTTTCAGCATCTTGGCAATAAGGCTTTTCCCACTTCCTGGTAAACCAGTTATGAATATGTTCAGTACTATCCCTCCAGAAGTTTTATGTATAGAGTCCTTTTCCTTGGCCCATCGAACTCACATAGAAAAACGCCCTGCCATGTACCTAATATCAATTTCGAGTTGGAAATGATTATACTCTCACTTGAGCCAATTATCGAAGCCTTTATATGTGCGTCGGAATTCCCTTCCACATGGCTATACGCTGCGTTTTGTGGGGCGATTTTTTCAAGTTGGGCGGCAATATCCTTCACAACGTCTGGATCAGCGTACTCGTTTATCGTAATTCCACATGTTGTATGTGGGGTATACACCAAACAAATCCCATCTTTTACCCTACTGTCTGAAACTATCTTCCTGAGCATATCGGTTACATCTATAAATTCTGTTCTTCTCTTCGTAGAAATTTCGACGCTTTTGAGCATTTTTTGATTCTCCTTTATGCTTTCTTCTTCTATCAACTTGGCAATAGACTGAAACTCATAATGTTTTCCAGCCTATGTTTCTAGTTAGCCGTGCTTTTCGTATGGTACACCATCCGCTGCCGGGCCTCGTGACCTTCCAACTACTCCCGCCACAACGACTATCGTCAGAATGAATGGAATTGTATCAAAAAGCGATTTCACATTAGCGGCAACTTGTATTTGTTGTAAACTTTGAAGCTGATTCGAGAATGCTCCGAAGAACCCGAAGAACAAACTTGCAAGCATTGCACCAACTGGATTCCAGTTGCCCACTATCATCGCAGCTAGTCCTATGAATCCTCTTCCGCCAGACATCAATTCTTTGAATTGGCCAATCTCACCAACGCTTAGGTAAGCACCAGCAAGAGATGCAAAGACACCACTCATTATGACGCCGAAGTATCTTATCGCATATACATTGATTCCCAATGTGTCAGCTGCCTCAGGATTTTCTCCAACTGCCCGCATTCTTAGTCCTAATTTAGTCTTGTATATCAGCCACCAACCAAAGGCTACACAACCAAAGGCTATGTACACAAAAGGACTTATCTCACCAATCACTTGTCCTATGAAAGGCACTTTCACAAGTCCTGGAATTGTTATCTCATCTATTCTTCCGATGAAATCCGTTTGACCGGGCTGGCCAAATATCGGTTCCATCAAGAATCCCGTTAAACCTTGGGAAAGAAGTGTTATAGCAGTCCCTAAAACAACTTGGTTACCACACCACTTTATACTTCCCCATGCATGTAGCAAGGCAAGCAGCATACCACTTACAACTGCCATTAGTACGCCGAACCAAACGCTGCCAGTAATGTGTGTAAAAACTATAGAAGTAAATGAACCCATAAGGATGATTCCTTCAAGAGCAATATTGACAACTCCGGTAATTTCGCTGAAGACACCACCTAGCGAGGCGAACATCAAAGGTGTAGCAACTGTTAGTGCAATTTTATAGAACTGTGGGTTTATGAATACAGAAAGTATGGCTTCTAAAACCCTCATGCTGTCACCTTCTTTCTTGCATATATTGCTCTGACTATTCTATCTGCTGCAACAAGGAATATGACAATTGCTTGGGTTATCATAACTATATATTTTGAAACACCCATGAATTGCATTTCATTACTGCCCGTTCTTAAAGCACCTATTAAGATAGCTGCAAATATTATTCCGATTGGGTTATTCTGACCTATTAGCGCTATGCTGATTCCATCAAACCCTTTACCACCTGCAAGTTCGCCTAGAAATCTGTGATGAACACCCATGAGTTCTGTAACACCGGCAAGTCCTGCTAATGCCCCACTGATTGCCATCGCAAGTATGATGTTCTTAGAAACACTTATGCCACCGTATTCTGCTGCATAGGGGTTAAATCCAACCGCCTTTATTTCATAACCAGTTGTTGTTTTGTTCAAGAACACGTACATGAAGATGGCAGCCAGTATAGAAATTAGGATTCCAGCGCTTAGTTCCATAGCTCCAACTCTCATCAAAATAGGTAATTGCGCAGAAGTTGATATCTCAGGGCTCTTTGGTGAACCATATCCCGTTACAAGAGGCCCAGTAACCATAAAAGATGCTATGTACGTTGTAATCCAGTTCAGCATTATTGTCGTAACGACTTCGTGTGCCCCTGTTTTTGCTTTCAGCAGTCCTGCGATCGCCGCCCATCCTGCACCTGCAGCTATACCGAGGAGCAAAGTTAGCGGAATTGCTATTGCAGGTGGGAGACCACCGAAGTTGCTTGCAAATGTGGCAGCAACTAATGCTCCCATTCCCATCTGACCTTCAGCACCGATGTTGAAGACACCTGCCCTGAATCCAAATCCAACTGCGAGACCGGTAAGTATCAAAGGAGTACTTTTGATCAACGTGTCTATTATTGCTTGTTTACTCCCAAATGCACCGTGGAGTAATATCTTGTAAGCCTGAATAGGGTTCTTTCCAATTGCTAAAATAACAAAAGCAGATATAACAAGCGCAATCAATACAGCAATGACAGGAACAGCTATGCTCTCAAGCATCTTCTTCATTGTTTATCACCTCTGACTTCTTCTAATCTTTTCCCAGCCATCATAAGACCAACTTCTTCTATGGTTGTCTCTTCAGGCCTCACTTCACCCATGATTTCACCCTCGTACATCACCAGTATTCGGTCACTTAAAGAAAAGATCTCTTCTAACTCCATCGAGACAAGAAGTATTCCAACATCTTGTCCTCTCATTCGCAATATCTGGTTATGTATAAATTCTATAGCCCCAACATCTAATCCTCGTGTTGGCTGGGCAACTATCATGAACTTCGGATTTGCCTTTATCTCCCTACCAACAACCAATTTTTGCTGATTACCACCTGAGAAATTTCCTCCCAAGTGTTCTATGATCCTTGGCCTTATGTCAAATTCTTCCATCACTTCTGAAGCGTATCTCTTTACTTCTTTGTGATCTAAGAAAGCGCCTTTTGCAAAAGGTGTCTTGTAGTGCCTTCCAAGTATTATGTTGTAGTATGCTGGGAAAGGTTTTATCAAGCCATATTTGAATCTGTCTTCTGGGATGTGCGTCATACCCA
>DPIB01000099.1 GCA_003522805.1 Fervidobacterium sp.
AGGAATGTCTGGAACGTACATATAATACGTTCTCTCAATGCCATCAACTGTGATTGTCGCATCGATATGTCCTGTGTATTTCTCAGGTGTAGAATCACCAAGAGACACTGAACAGAGGCCAAGAAAAATGATTATAACAATTTTGCCCGCAAATTTTCTGTTCTTCACTTGTTTTCCTCTCCTCACTACGCATACTATTCAGTACTGTACAAAATAGTGTAGGGACAAATATTATATGAGATCTTTTTATTTCATTATATCACTGTTTTTTGTCTAGAATATCAAGACAAATTCTTTATTATAAACCAAAACAAAGGGTTATGAAAGAGTTCTATAATGCGTTATTTCAACTATTATGAAGCGATTCATCTGAAGTGTATTAGCTAACACAGCCTCAGTTAAATTAGATTGTTTCTCACTTTCTGAAGTGATTTGAACATGATGTAGACTTGTCATGTGGTGAAATAAGAAGGAAATAAATGTAATATTTCAAATTATTCATCTGGAAGCCTGAATCACTTTGTAATTCATATTTTTTGCCGTTATCTAGAACGATAGCATTTGACTTATTACGATAATTAGTATAGAATTTATACTATGTTGAATCGTTTCATTATAGGAGGGATTATATGTCAAAAATAACTATAAAAGATGTTGCTAATAAAGCAAATGTATCTGTTGGAACCGTTTCAAGGGTAATCAACGGTGAGAAGAATGTTTCAAAGGAGAATTGGCAAAAAGTTGTCAAAGCTATTGAAGAACTTGGGTACGTTCCAAATACATATGCTAGAGGTTTGGTATCTGGAAAAACTAAATCGATTTCTATAGTCGTTCCAATGATTCGTACAGATTTTTATGATCGGTTAATCAACTCCGTAGATAGTGTGCTAATTGAGAACAATTATGAATGTTCAATATTTCCGCTGCTTTCTGAATATCGCCTCAAGAAATTTCTGGAAAAAAGTTCTCTTTTATATCACTCTGATGGTATTCTAATGTCTTCACTACCTGTACATAAACTGTTTAAAGATGGTTCTGTCCCAACGGACAAGCCTGTGGTACTCATAGATATGGAATCTGAGCAATATGATTGTGTTTACATAGATAACAAACAAATAGGAAAGATCGCAGCGAAGATACTCTTGGAAAGATCATCAGATTTGTACGTTATGACATTTGTAGAACCAGACACGATCTTTACGTCAGGTGTATTTAAAAAGAGATTAGATGGGTTCGAAGAATTTCTGGCAGCGAACGATATACAATTCTCCAGCAGTAAGATTTTTCATAGTGAGCTGAACTTTCATTATGCTCTAAACGAGGCTATGTCTATTCTTAATAAAGTTCAAAAGTTCCCAGTTGGTTTTTTTGCAACAACCGATCTTTTTGGATATGGGATCGTCATGGCAGCCAAAAACCTTGGTTTGGATGTGGGAAAAGACGTTTTTATAGTTGGCGTTGACGGACAACCTTGGACAGAGGATATAGGACTAACAACTATAAAACAACCAATTGAAGAGATGAGCGAACTAGCTACAAATATCCTTATCCAAAAGATAAATTCAGTCTCTATTCCGGCTAGAAAGTCTGTAAGATTTGATCCATTAGTTATCAGAAGGATGTCTGCATGATCTCTGTTTTTGTGATCATTATCCAAGATTCAAAATGCGTAGAAAAAAAGGGAGGGAGTAGTGTATGAAAAAGTTCTTACTGTTTTTGCTTGTATTGGTTATGAGCGTTTCTATTTTTGCAAAGACACAGGTTGTTTTTTGGCACTATTGGGATGGAGAAAACGGGAGGAAACTCGATTCACTGGTTAAGGATTTCAATTCAGTGCATCCTGATATCGAGGTAAAAGCGGTATTCATACCTGGTTCAGATTTAATGACAAAGATCCAGACGTCAGTTCTTTCGGGTCAGACTCCTGACATGGCAATATCGGATATAATTAGTGTTCCATTAGTCATCGACACAGGTAAAGTGATAGACCTGATGCCATTTGTGAAAAGAGATAAGTATGATCTAAGTGATTTCTATGAGAGTACACTTGTTTATGGAAAAGTTGGTGGAAAGCTTTTCACAATCCCAGTAAGCTCTAGCAACCTTGCTTTATTCTGGAATAAAGACCTTTTTAAAAAGGCCGGATTGGATCCAGAAAGGCCTCCAAGAACTTGGGATGAGCTAGTTCAGTATGGAAAGACAATAAAGGAAAAAACCGGAAAATTCGGATATGAACTTTACTTGGATGGTGGCGAAGGCACAACATGGCAGTGGCAAATATTCCTTTGGCAGGCAGGTGGAGAATTCTTAGACCCTAACAAAGGTTATAGAACAGCAACCTTCAATTCAAAGGCAGCGGTAAAAGCCCTTCAGTTCTGGGTTGATTTAACGAATACATACAAGATCTCTCCGATAGCATCATGGGGCTTGTTCAGTCGTGGAGAGGCAGCAATGGTTATGGATGGTTCATGGATGACGCAGTTTTTCCCAGCTCAAGTAGATTTTGAGTTAGGTAGTGCTATATTCCCATATCCATCGGATGGCAAACCTGCAACAAACATGGGAGGAGAACAAATATTCATATTTGATACTTCAAAGGAAAGGGAAGAGGCTTGCTGGCAATTCATCCAGTGGTTTACAAGTACAAAAGTGCAAGTTGACTGGGACAAGGCAACTGGCTTTATACCAGTCAAACAATCTGTAGCCAAAGATCCAAGTTATAATGCTTATATCAAGAACACAAATAGGTTATTGTTACCATTCATTGAAGCACAACAATATGCACATGCGAGACCACCAATAAAGGAATATTCACAAGTCTCAGACATTGTTGCAAGGGCTATAATTAGTGCGGTTTACAAGAGGGGAACTCCGCAAGAAGTCCTGAACGATGCAGCTAAACAAGTAAATGCGTTATTAGGTAAGGAGTGATTAGATGTTAGAAAGAGTTGGTGGGCCCAAAGCCCGCCACTTTTTTCAAAAAGAAAAGATATCACTAGGTGTTTTCTTGATACCTGCCATAGTGATTGTACTGGTATTCAGCTTATTTCCAGCTTTCTATTCATTTTTCTTAAGTTTCTTTAGTTGGAATGGCTTTAGTCCAACAAAGGAATTTGTTGGATTAAAAAACTATCGCACTGCCTTGAATGATCCAGAATTGAAAAACTCAATAATCGTTACACTCATATATTCTTTGC
>DPIB01000049.1 GCA_003522805.1 Fervidobacterium sp.
GACTTTGACCATCTCTTTGGCAAAGACCGGAGCCAAGATTTATGCCATTGAAATAGATAACAGAATGGAACCGATACTGAAAGAAAGATTGTCAGAATATACCAACGTCGATCTGATTTTTGAAGATTTCCTTAAACTCGATATTTCATTCTTACCCGATGGATACAAATGCGTCTCAAATATACCATACTACATAACTGCGCCAATAATAAAAAAGTTGATTTTCACAAAATTCGATGTACTCTACCTTATGATGCAAAGAGAAGTTGGAGAAAGGTTACAAGAAAAACCCGGTAGCTCAAACCGAGGGTTTCTTTCAGTCGTTCTGCAAACCGTAGCAGACCTTGAAAAGGTATTTATGGTTCCTAAAAGTGCTTTTGTACCAAATCCGGAAATAGATAGCATCGTATTGAGAATAAAGAAGAAATCATCGATACCGTTTGTTTCTTCTGAGGAGCTCTTGAGTTATTGGGAATTCGTCTCATCTTGTTTTGGCCAGAAAAGAAAGACTATTTACAACAATCTAAAAACATTTAGACTAGAGAGAACAACGATCGAAAGCATTCTTAGAGGTATCTCGAAAAATGCAAGGCCCGAACAATTAACAAATGACGAATTTGTAAGTATTTGGAGAAGATGGAAAGTAGAAAAGACTTCATTAGATGGAGGAAATATATGAGCACACAGAGAGTATTTGTCTTCGATCTAGACGGTACTATCCTAAATTCCAGGAACGAATTTCCGCTAGAAACCAGAGACGTAGTACTAAACATACTGACGAAAGGCGATAAAGTAGTTTTTGCAACAGGCCGTATGCATATCTCTGCAAAAAAAATGTTAGACAGGGTCTTTGGTGACCAGGGCAATGTCTTCCCTATTATCTCTTACAATGGTGCAGTTGTGTACGTACCAACAGAAGGATTTATCTATGAAAAGACAATTCCCCTAGACGTAGCTCACATGGTAATAGACTTCTTTAGACAAAGAAATATCCATGTGCACAGTTATGTTGATGATGTGCTCTACAGTGAGAAGGATGATGACGAGATAAGACTGTATTCAAAACATGCCGATGTTCCCTATACAATAGTCGAAGACTTGAAGAAGCTTCGTGAACCTATAAAACTGCTTGGCGTTGCTGAAGCACATACACTTGATGAAATAACACCAGCATTACAAGAAATAACTAAAGGCAAGGCAAATGTATTCAAGAGTTTTCCGATATTTCTAGACATCATTCCAGAGGGTACGAATAAGGGAATTGCACTAGAGTTGCTAGCAAAACATATGAACTTTGACCTTAGTTCTACGATCGTTTTTGGGGATAACGAGAACGACATATTCATGTTCGACGTGGCTGGAATGAAGATAGCAGTCGAAAATGCCGTGCCAAGACTGAAAGAGGTGGCCGATTTTGTCAGTAAATCTAATGAGGAAAATGGTGTTTTCTTTGCTCTTGTTAAGTTGTTCCCTGAATATCTTAGGTAGTCCTATTAACAAATCAGTCCAGATCAATAGCAGTCGATTAGAAAGCATAATTAGTGATGTATCGCTCCTCACATTGGGAAGCTTAGGTAACCTCTCATTAGCTACTGAGGTTGGAAAATATGTGGGAGGCGTACTAAAAAGCCGAGGATACGCTTACTACGTCTTGGGACCTCTCGATACCCTTAGTGAGGATGATGATGACTACTTCTATAGAGTCAACAAATCTCCCTTCATAACAGCAGATGTATACGACAAACTTGCAACGGGATTGACAGCTGCTGGCATTATTCCCGTCTTTGACGGCAGAGGAAAGATAGATACTTACTTGGTATCATCCTTGGTCAGTAGAAAACTGACTTATCCCGTAATAGTTGAAGACGAAGGAAAAGCAAACCTCCTAAGAAATATGAAGTACAGTGCAACGTTTATAATTGAGGAAGAAGAAGGATACATATTTCTAAACGCTGTTCCGGTTTCTCTTTATTGGATGATAAGTATATCTGACGCCAGTAATATCAGAAAGCAGGTCTTGCTGAATTCGATCTTGTTTATCAGCGAAGGAGAGGTACAAGTAAGAAAGCCATTTTCAAAAAGCGGGGTTGTTGTGTATAGCAGTGACGATTTTGTCATTGAGGAGGCAAAGGCGATCATGAAAAAAAAGGTTGGACCTGGGAGGATACCTTGGTAGTGAAGAACGAAGAACTATGTGTTTTCACATTTTTACATATTTCTACGGATTTTTATTGAACATCATCAATTTGCGGCCATGGATTCTTAGCCATCTGCGTTTATCCATGTAATCAGGCATTATCTCTCCAAGAATACCCCAGAATTTTTTACTGTGATTCATCTCAACCAAGTGAGCTAATTCATGTACTATAACGTAATCAATCACATCAATTGGTGCCATGATAAGTCTCCAATTGAAAGACAAAGTCTTATTCGATGAGCAAGATCCCCATCTCGAAACTGCATTAGAAATCCTGATTCTTTTGTAGCCATCTATACCGGTTTTCTCAGAGATTTCTACCACTCTATCCTGTATATATGTAGCTGCTTGTTTTCTTAACCACCATTCTGCCAACACCGAAATATCTCCCAAATATCTCTTATGCACCAAGAAATTCTCACCATCGTACTTGAAAGTCAAGAGTTCATCATCTATTACTAAAATGGGTCTTTCAGTGCCCAAGTAAGATATCTTGAAATCAAACATATTTTAATGATTCCCTCCTATTAGTAGTTAATTGTTGACTAACGATTTGGTAAGATGCAACTAGTACGTACTAAGAATATTATAAGGCTACATTGAAAAAATGGATAATTTGTGGTATAATTTTAACACTAACAGAGATGCTGTTAACTTTGCATGACAGA
>DPIB01000140.1 GCA_003522805.1 Fervidobacterium sp.
TAAGGGTCGTTTGACCAAACTTCTTTCGAAATCCCCCACCTCTATAGGTGGTGGGATGGTTTAATGTTTAATAATTATTATTGCAGTTTAACTATAATTCGCTATACGAACTATCAATATTATTCTATCACTTGTTTATGTTTTTATCAATATCAATTTTCCAACATTCTTAAACGGCAATATTACGGATAGAATAGTACTTTACTCGGTAAAGTGGAAAAGTAAGACAAAAACAAATTGAAATTCTTGAGAAAGGTAGTAAAATATCCTATGCCACGGAACTCGAAATTCCTTGCAATTCTTAATATCGATGGCCATTAAATTAGAACATATCTAAGATCAAAGATTATTGAATAATTAGACATCAACAGCTGGAGAAGGGCAGACAGGCGCGGACGACCGCACAAGGTCGCACTGAGGAAAGTCCGGACTCCGTGGGCGGGATGCTCGCTAACGGCGAGGTGGTGCGAACCACGGAAGGGCCATAGAAACGGAAACCGCCTGAAAACTCAAGTTATCTTGAGTGAGTAGGGCAAGGATGGAAAGGTGAGGTAAGAGCTCACCAGCAGTGCAGTAATACACTGGCTTGGTAACCCACATCTGGAGCAAGGTCAAGCAGGGGTTGGGTAGCTCCACCCTATTCCCCGGGTAGACCGCATAGACAGATGCCTATCTATTACAGAATCCGGCTTACAGCCCTTCTCCATTTTTTTATTCTCTTTCTTTTTTTGATGTAATTTGGCAAGGTTGGTAGATTTGGAATTTTGCGTTTCGATGGAAGGCCCAGAAAATATAATTAGAAAATTAAAAATGGTGCCGTACACCCTGCTTCGACATACCTAGACCCGGTCGCATGCATTCTAAATGACTCCGACTGGGCACCCCTACGGCACACACTTGCCTACTTAGGGCTGCTTCCTTCCGGACCTGACCCGGTTCGCAGGTAGTTGTTGCGTAGGACCCAATCTTCAACGTCACCGAATGCACCGATACCGAACCCAGATAGCCTCAGTCAGGGAATTCGGCCCCGCTAAGGTGGGTTTCGGGTTACAGGAGACCACCAGCCCCCCGCCTAGTACGACACCAGAAAGTATTTTATCACATTTTCCGTGTTTTTCAATCTTCGAATTTATGGTATAATATTTCATAGCTTAAAATAGGCAGTTGGTGTTTTATATTGTTTAAATCAAAATGCAATCGCAATTTAGAAAAAAGTGTGAAAAACCACGAAAGGGGGAGAGTTGTTTATGGACATTCGAGGAATGACTGTTGAGGATCTTTGCAACAAGATAAAAGAGAAAACCCCTACGCCAGGCGGTGGAGCAGTAGGTGCAGTTATTGCAGCTTTGGGTGCTTCATTGAACTCAATGGTGGCAAACCTTACTGTTGGCAAGAAAAAATACGAGGATTTTGATGGAATGATGCAAGAAGTTTTGGCACATATGGATTTGATCATAGAAAAGGCTTTGAATTTAGCAGAGGCTGATATAAAAGCCTTCGACAGTGTTATGGAAGCTTATAAGCTACCGAAGGAAGACCCACAAAAACAGGAGAAAATTCAAGAAGCTTTGAAGAAGGCAATTGAAACTCCTTTTGAACTGGTAGCATGTGCACGAGATGTCATGAAATTCAGTGAGATCGTGGCAAGGTGGGGAAATAAAAATGCAGTTTCAGATGCGTTTAGTGCGGCAGAGCTTGCAAGAGCTGCATGTAAAATCGGGGAATATAATGTAATGATCAATCTAAAATCAATTGATGATGATGAATACAAAGTAAAAATCTTGGATTGTCTACGGGAAGTGATGGGCGAGGCAAAGGTCTACTACGAGCGCATACAGGAGTTGGTAAAAGAGAATGGATTCACTAGGATTTGAAGTACTGAGAAAAGAAGGGCATGCGAGAAGAGGCAGAATCCATCTAACACACGGAGTAGTTGAAACTCCTACCTTCATGCCAGTTGGTACAAATGCGAATGTGAAGCTTGTTACACCACATGTTTTGAAAGAGAACAATGTCCAAATTATTTTGTCGAATGCATTTCACCTTTATCTGAAACCTGGATTGGACGTCATTAGGCAGTTTAACGGGTTACACGAATTCATGAGATGGGATAGACCAATACTAACAGACAGTGGCGGATTTCAAGTCTTCAGCTTAAAAAGAGGGCAAAAGATTACAGACGATGGCGTTTGGATCATGTCACCGATCGATGGCTCAAAGCACTTTATCACACCCGAGCTTTCAATGGAGATTCAAGCAACGCTTGGCTCAGATATAGTCATGGCGTTTGATTATTGCGCTGATCCGAAGGATGGGTATGAAGAGTCGAAAAAGTCTGTCAAATTGACAACAAAGTGGGCAAAAAGAAGTTTGGAACATTTGAGGGATATATCGAATCAAGCTATCTTTGGTATCATCCAAGGTGCGATCTACGAAGATTTGAGAGAGATGAGCCTCAATGAGATAGCGCAGATGGAGTTTAATGGATTTGCGATGGGTGGGCTGAGCGTTGGTGAACCGCGCAAAGAAACGATCAAGATGGTAGAATTCTTAGGACCAAAGATGCCAGAAGATAAGCCGAGATATTTCATGGGTGGTGGATCCCCTGATTTGCTTGTTGATTTAGTCGCAAATGGTGTTGATATGTTCGATAGCGTGTTCCCAACCCGCGTTGCAAGACACGGTTTGGCAGTGACTTGGAACGGGAAGTTTAACATCAGATCAGCAAGGTACAAATACGACAAGACACCTATAGACGAAAATTGCAATTGCTATACATGCCAAAATTTTTCAAGAGGGTACATAAGGCACCTATTCGATAGACAAGAGGTTCTTGGTCAGATCTTGCTGACAATTCACGATATACACTTTTTGATGGAATTTGGCGAAAAACTGAGAGAGAGCCTAGAAAACAGCACTTTCGAAATGTTTAGAGGGGGGATCAAGAAGGTATATGAAAAAAATTTTGATTGTTAGCATGCTTATTTTAATCGGATTAACACAATTGTTCGCATTTTTCTTCGAAAATCCCGCAAATTTGGTAGTAAGTGGGAATGCTGTGTTATTCTCGATGGATGCGTATCAAGTGGATCCGTATGTCTACAAAATCGCTTGGCAACAGAGAAGTGATAATCTCTGTGGGGAATTGGGGTACACGATTGATTCCAACTATTCAGAGGGTTTAGTCAATTACAAACTGTCGGATACAAAAAGTAATTATGGAATGAATCTAAATATAAGGGTAATTCCATGGGGCGAGAATTATGTTAAGGTCGATGTTGGGGGAAAGGTTGCGGATGCAACAGATGTTTCGGCAAGCTTTGCGGTTTACAACATCACACTTTACGCCTCAAAAACATCTGATGCAGTGTTGCCAAATTTCGTTGGTGGTATTGAATATAAATTTAACAATAACTTTGGCATGGGTTTTGATATTGGAAATTTCGGAACCAATATTTTGAAATTCTCATTTAGTGCTTTGGTTATGAACTTCGAAGCTCTTGGTAACTTGAAAGTTTCTTACAGCCCGTTGTACAGACTATCAGATGGGAATGTCTTTAACGTCGTTGAGGGGAGTTCGAATTTGAGAATTTCAAACTTCATCATAAAACTATCAGGTTTCTACAATTTTAACGGCTCAATTGCTACAGAACAATACTTGAGAAATCAATATGGTTTAACATTCAGTATTGGGGTTGGCCTATAAGTGATGCTGGAAAAAGAAATGCTCCGAGCTCTAACTGATGACGATATGAGACGTTCTTTGATGAGAATTGCTCATGAGATACTGGAAAAAAACAAAGGGGCTCAAGGCATAGTTTTACTAGGTATCATCACACGTGGGTTTTATCTTGCAAAGAGGATTGGAGAGAACATCTCAAAGATCGAAGGGCTGGAAGTACCAATCGGTGCATTAGACGTTGCACCGTTCAGGGACGATGAAAAACGGACTTCAAAAGAAAGTGATAGAAGCAAGATAGAATTTGACTTAAACAACAAGAAAGTTATCTTGATCGATGATGTACTTTTCACAGGTCGCACAGTGAGAGCCGCAATGGACGCAATTATTTCGCGTGGACGCCCTGACACTATTCAACTTGCTGTCCTTATCGATCGAGGACACAGAGAATTCCCTATAAGGCCTGATTTCGTTGGAAAGAATATACCGAGTTCCAAAAGTAAGGAAGTAGTTAAGGTCAAGGTGAAAGAAATTGATGATGAAGATGGTGTCTACATAATAAGAGCGAGAGGCGATGAATATGAGATATGATATAGAATTCAAGGGCAGTTACTCTTTATTGAAAGTTCAGTTGAACTCTGGCGAAGAGCTCACAGTCGAACCTGGTGCAATGGTGTACATGCGCGGACCAATCGAAGTTGAAACTTCTACAGGTGGTATCTGGAAAGCGCTTAAAAGGAGTTTTCTGGGTGGTGAGAGTTTCTTCATGAATAAGTATGTCTCCCGTGGAGAGAGCGAGATAGGAATTGCACCGCAATTGCCTGGTGATATAGAAATAGTGCCCGTAAATGGTACTTTATTCGTTCAATCTACTTCGTATCTCGCAAGTGAGACTTCGATAGATATAGATGTATCTTTCGGAGGACTTAAAACATTTTTTTCTGGAGAGGGGATATTCCTGATCAAGCTCCTGGGATATGGAGAGACTGCCATCTCGTCTTTTGGTGGAATAAAACCACTTGAACTGGGAGTAGGAGAGCGAATAACGATTGACACAGGACATATCGTAGCATTCGATGGTAGCATGTCGTGGAATGTGCGCACATTTGGCGGGGTTAAGTCGACATTGTTTGGTGGTGAAGGACTGGTCTGCGATTTTCAAGGACCAGGAAAGATATACATGCAAACAAGAAATTATCCAGCATTTGTACAATGGATTAGATCATTGGTCCCAAGAGAGACTGGGAGTAGGTAGAGGAGTAGATAAAAGGGAGGAATATTTCATGCGGCTTTTTGGAACGGATGGTATACGTGGTGTTGTAAATGAAGAATTAACGCCTGATATAGCTTTTAAATTGGGAAATGCATTGGCCAAATTTGTAGATAAGAGAATTTTTATAGCGAAGGATACACGTGCGAGTTGTGATATGTTAGAAGCCGCATTGGTAGCTGGTGCAACTTCTGCAGGTGCAACGGTTTACCGTTGTGGCGTCCTACCAACACCTGCTCTTGCGGCGCTTACTAAACTGGATGATGCTATAGGGGTCATGATCTCTGCTTCTCATAACCCTCCGGAGTTCAATGGATTGAAAGTTATCTCACGCGGATTTAAGTTACCAGATGAAGTGGAAGAGACATTGGAAAAAAGGATGAAGGAAGTTCATTACTCAACATTTGATGAAATTGGACATGTCGTGGACTACAAATTGGCATTTGAAGAGTATTCAAACTATATAATCCAGCAATTCAGTGACCTTGATTTGTCGGGGTTTAAGATCCTAGTGGATGCAGGAAATGGTGCAGCATATGAGACCACCCCCTACGTGTTGGGGCAATTAGGGGCAAAAGTTGAAGTAATAAACAATAATCCGGACGGTTACAATATAAATGTGAATTGTGGGTCAACAAATCCGGAGAATGCCGCATCGAAAATGACAAACCACAATTTGGCAATCCTCCACGACGGTGATGCGGACAGGTGTATACTTCTTGATGAGAAAAGGCAAGAAGTCAATGGCGATAAAGTTATTGGATTGTGTGCAAGACAGATGAAGAGAGAAGGCAGATTGAAGAACAATGTTGTAGTAGGTACTGTACTTTCAAATAAAGGACTGGAAGTCTTTTTGAAGGGAATTGGGATAACCTTCGAACGTGCAAAAGTTGGTGACAGATACGTACTCGAGAAAATGATCGAATTAGGTTCTGTAATAGGTGGCGAAAGAAGTGGTCATATAATATTTCTTGACAAATCAACAACCGGTGACGGCTTGATAACATCGCTCGAACTGATAAGAACGATGATAAAGAACGGAAAGACACTTTCAGAAATCTCTAGCGAAGTTCCCGATTATCCTCAAGTGATGATCAACGTTAAGACAAAGAACAAACTAATCATGGAAAATGAAGAAGTCAAGAAACTGATCGAAATGTTCCGCCGTGACGATGTTGATATAGTTGTTAGACCATCTGGTACAGAACCACTTGTAAGGGTTTTCGTGCAGGGACCAGACCAAGAATATATCTCAACTGCTGCCTATCAAATCGCAAGCAAGATAGAACAGTTGTCGAAAGGAGAGAACTAGCTGATGACACGCGAAGAATTGAGAAATGCTGTTTGGAATAAACTGAAGGAAGTTATAGATTGGGAGATAGGCTTAGATGTTGTAACGCTCGGCTTGGTGTACAACATAGAGGTAGAAAACGAGAACGATGTAAGGGTAACGATGACAATGACAACTCCTATGTGCCCATTGGTGGGCAGTATACTAAGCGATGCTGAAATGAAAGTAAGGTCAATTGATGGAATTGGTAATGTGGAGGTCGAATTGACATTTGATCCACCTTGGACACCGGATAGAATAGATCCTTCAATTAGAAAACAGCTCGGGATATAAACAAGAACATTTGACAGGATATGAGGAGTACAGAAAGCATGGAAGACAAGTTTTCGAGTAAAACAATCTCAGAAATCCTGCAGATTTACAAGAATAGAGGGCTTCCCAAGAGGGAGGCTCTTATTTTGATAGCGCTTGTACTCGGCAAATCGCGAGAATATGTACTGTCACATCAGGAACTTGAATGCCCAAATGATGCAATTGAACTACTTGAAAAGAGGCTTACCGGATATCCGTTGCAGTACATCGTTGGTAACGTCGAGTTCTATGGCAGGCAGTTTATCGTCCAAGAAGGTGTTCTCATACCACGTTGGGAGACAGAGGGCCTCGTTGAACTTGCCATAGAATACATAAAGAACTACAATATAAAAAAGGTAGCAGAGATAGGCTTAGGAAGTGGTGTTATTTCGGTTACACTAGCCATCGAAACAGGTGCTTTTGTATTTGGAACCGACATATCGCCAAAGGCATTGGAAGTTTCATATGAAAATGCAAAGAGACATGGCGTTGAGCATTTGGTGTCATTTAGGTTGGGTAATTATCTTGAACCTTTTGAAGATATACTAGATAATATAGAAATGGTCATTTCAAATCCGCCATATGTTAAGCAAGGCTTTTGTGTACAAAGAGAACTCCTTTATGAACCACCAGAATCATTATTTGCAGGAGAAGATGGGTTAATCTTTTACAGGGAGTTCTTTAATCGTTACAATATTAAAGGTAAAATAGTT
>DPIB01000144.1 GCA_003522805.1 Fervidobacterium sp.
AATCTCAGAAGCAACAAGCGCAAAGGAAGAAAACGTGGTAAATACCACAGATCAACAATCGATCGAAAGATAGATGGTGGCAACAACTGCAATCCAAACGAATAACAGCTCAGCAATGGTCTAACAATCCTTATAAATTTCCAATGACAAAAACAGTGTAGTATCTGAAATGGTTACGACAGATACTCACTGTTTTCTTTCTTCTTGAAGCCCCGATTATTTTATTGCGGATTCTCCGTAAATGCCCCGGATATTTTACTTAAGCACTATACTTTGTCAAGAGACCTGACTGCTATTTTTTTGCTTGTTATTCTTCAACTACTAAATGTCTTGCCTTGCAGTATATTTAATGCTCTTTCTCACATTATATTCTCTTCATTTATCGGTAGCTGCTAAGGAATTTACTGATAGTTCTTTCAATATTAAAGTGGTAAATCTTTCTTTGTAAAGATAACATTTGACGCTGCATATAGAACGAAAGCAATGGTTCCTAAAGCAACTAATCCCCAACCAAACTCGCCACTAGCTAATATCGCATCTGTATCAAATAGAGTTGTTATCGTTAGATACTTGAGTATAACTGGAGCATCGTCCATCAGTTGCTGAACCATAGTAAGTAGGAAGAAAGCAAATGGTATCCCCCCACCGATAGCTAAAGCTAATCCTGAGCGGTTAAATAGAGTTGATGCGAAGAATGAAACAGAGCTTATGGCTAGGATTAAGATGAGTAGACCAAGACTTAACCAAAAATAAGTTTCTGTATCAAATTCCAGAGCAGCATCGACAGATCTTGCAGATGATACCATGGCATGGTTAGCCATCGTAATGATTTGTTCTTTATTTAAATCAGTTGCTTTCATAGACGCCTCTAAAGCGGTAGGATCTTTAATTAAAGTCAAATTATCTTTCACTTGGGCACTATTCATATTTAAGGCCTTTGCAGAAGAGTCAATAACAGCCTGTAATAAGAGTTCGCGATTGGCTTCCGTAATCATGACAGTTGGCTGAGATTTTCCTTTATTTTCTTCATTCTTTTCAGCTTTAAGTGCAGTTATTTCATCTGCCAGAAATTGACGGTACTCATTAACAGAAATTCCTTGTACACTTGCACCAGCCTTCAATGCGTCATTACTTGCTAATATCATCGCCGGGTTTTTGATCAATTCCTCAGTTGTGATTTCAATATCATCATCTTCCATGTCATCATCATCTTCATAGATATCCCGACGTTCGTCGGTGATAATTTTTGCAGCCTTTTCATAGGAGTGATCCTTGATGACCTCTCCTAAGTATATTGAATAGGCGTCCAGATCCATATCGCGAGCTTCAGCAGCATCTCGCATAGCTTGTTCATTATCTTTAATTAAATATAAATGTTCAGATAGATAACCTTCACTTTTATCTAATGTTTCTGATGCTTTTTCTATATCCTCTGTGATCGGATAGCCCGTCACGTTGTTGTACTTTAATTGAGAGGCACCTAAACCGGCTAATGAAACAATGACATACATTAAAATAACCGATAAGATGAGGTAAAGCGATTTGGTAAAAATGACACTTGAACGTTTTATGGGTGTTGATAAAGTATAAGCCATAGATCCAGAGTCTACCTCGCTCACTACAAGAGTATTTGCTGTAAATACAACATAAACAATTCCAAGAATAAGACCAATCAGTTTATAGAAATTTTCTAAGTTTCCTAAGAGACTGTCCATTGATGAGAGAAGACTGGAAAAAGCGGTTCCTTTCGCTGCAGCGGCAATCGATGCATATCCTTCCGCATCATAACCTATGATGAAACCAGATAAAATGACTGAAGCGACGATTGTGATAATTGCCCATAGTTTCCAATTGGTTTTGATACTTTGCTTAAATATTGGTTTTGAAAACATTTATACTCCCTCCTTAAATATCTCAGTAATATAATCTTCAAATGAGAACTTAATTTCTTTAAAATAGACCAAGTCAAAATCTTTTAAATCTTGAATGAGATAATTAATATTTTTATCATGAATTTGAACGAAAACTTGTAAGTCTTCCGCTTTTACCATAGTCAATTGGTAGCCTAAATTTAAGAAACGTTCGAAATCGGCGAGTGATTTAAATTCCATTCGATAACTTTTATTCTCGTTATAACGAATGTCTGCCATATCTGTGATATCAATAATTTTGCCCTCTCGGATGATTGCGACTCGGTCACTGACTTCTTCCACTTCTTGGAAGATATTGCTAGACATAAGAATCGTTTTTCCTTGTTTCTTTTCTTGTTTTAAAAGATCAAGGAAGATGTCACGCATTAGAGGATCTAAACCTGTACTTGGTTCATCCATAATTAAGATATCTGCATTAGATGCAAATGCTGAAACAATAGCTGTTTTTTGTTTCATCCCTTTACTCATGGAACGCACATTGGCCGTCACATCTAATTGAAGAAGATTACTTAACTCTTTAGCACGTTCCCAACTTCCGCGTCCAGATAAATAGATTTGATCTTTTAAAAACTCTTCACCGGTTTTGTTTCCTGGAAAATTGATCTCACCAGGAATATAAGATACATAACGTTTGACTTCTGCACTACTTTTGGTGGCATCAAGTCCATTAATAGTGACGCTTCCTTCATCAGGTTTCAGGAAACCCATCAAGTGCCGGATAGTAGTCGTTTTCCCTGCACCATTGATACCTACTAAGCCATAGTTTTCTCCTTTTTCAATTTCTAAAGATACATCGAATATTCCGCGTCCATTTCCATAATTCTTAGTCAAATGTTTAATATCAATGTAAGCCATATCGCAAATTCTCCTCTCCAGCAGCCACTGTTTTCTTACGATCATAAAAGTCCATAAAGTAATCTTCCAAAGTAAATTTAATTTCTGAAATAAAATTTACCTTTACCTTACTTAATTCTGTAAAAAATTCT
>DPIB01000045.1 GCA_003522805.1 Fervidobacterium sp.
AGAAATCAACCAAAATCGCTCAGTAATGGTGCAGCTTCTCTAATTTACCTTTTCTCTTCACATAATTCGGTTGAGGTATTCTTCAACAACTATATTAAAAAGGTTTCCACGAGAGATGTTGTGTTTTACTCACCTCAACTTGCACCATTCCAAAGATTGATAATCTCAAATTTAATCAGAAAGAAAAAGGTGAAGAAGCTCATATCCTCTACGAATAATGATGCTCTACCTTCTCTATTTGGATCGGCAGAAATTCGGTTATTCGATTTTCCATATACATTCAGTGAAATTATCGATGTTGTTAGTGGTGAAGGGAGTATTCTATTGCAGTTGAACTACTCATCACAAGATGTCTCCAGAAAGTACGAGACATTGAAGAAACTTTTCCCAAATGAGAACGAACTGGTAAAAGCCATAGAAGAAATAAATATCTACTTACCCACGAGAATAGATGAATTTGAGCAACTAATTACAAACTACCCCATCCCCAAAGGCGTCATAAAAAGTATATACCGCGATCTGAACGGTATATCTGACAAGATCATAAAACCTGTAGACTTCTCTCCTGATTTGGTTACTAGGCTGAAAGAAAGAAGCATAGAGTTGAATTATTTTGAAAAATACACACTACAACTCGAAGCGCTTTCTGTGAAGGAGATCTATAGACTAATAGAGGAAAGGTATCTATATGACTCACAACTCACATTATATTTTGAGAGTTAACAGCTTCTCGCAAGAATGCAAGAAAGTGAAGGGAAAAAGGGTGTTTTGCAAAGCTTTTCACAGATCCACAAAAATCGAAAAAATTGTAGTTATAGTAAGTGAATGAATTCGTCGATGGATGTGAAGAATCGGGAGGAAATATCATAGATGAGTATTATAGCGATAGACTACGGAAAGAGTAAGTGTGGGTACGCAATTGGCAATATATTTGTTTCTGAGAGCGGAACTGTGAAGACAGCGGATATTTACAAAAAAATAGAGAAATTCGAAGAGATTGTATTAGGCTTACCATTGTCCATGAGCGGGAATTACTCGACTCAGACCTTTGAAGTGATAAAATTCGGTTTAAAATTACTGAAAGATGGGAAAAAGGTGCGGTTTATAGATGAAAGAATGACGACAAAAATGGCTCAAGTTTACGACAAAAGAGATGATGATAGGTTCAGTGCAGAACAGATTCTGCTTGACTATCTCCAAGCACCAGATAGGGCAGTTAACCTGAAAAAATCCACCATTTTGAAGTCGAGAGATATCTTCTGCGAATGCGCACTAATATTGGAAGTACCATATAGTCAAGACTTCCACATCTTGAACGCAATCGGTTATACGGAAGATCCATACATTGCGTACACCATGTTTAAAGAAAGTATTTTCGTGTATAGGGTTTGGAATGATCTTATACAGAATATAGCATCACTTGAAAGGCTCCCTGATTGCATTATAATTAACGATAAGTATAGAGAAATGCTGACTAGACTGAATAATGGCAAGATTCAGAACAATTCTAATATTGAAGAATTTGAGATAGTTCCTTAATGTTAGTTGTCACAGTTGGAAAGAGATAAACAACGGCAAGTGCTCGTAGCTCAACTGGATAGAGCGTCGGACTCCGGATCCGAAGACTGCGGGTTCAATTCCCGCCGAGCACGCCAAAAACTATAGAAAAGTCTATTTTGTTGAATCTTTTCCACCTAGTGATATACTAGTGATATAATTAATTCAACTAGACGGCAAAAAGGAGGAAGCAGAATATGTCGAGACATCTTGAGGAAGTAAAGGAAAGAGTCTTTGAGAAGAATGTTGATGCGATTTTGGTTCTTAACCTCGAGGGCTCAAACAGGATTACCACAAGGTACTTGTCTAATTTTACCGGGAGTTTTTCAGCACTGCTTATTACTCCAAAGCGACACATAATCATCACAGATTCAAGGTACTGGGTACAGGTGAAAGAAGAAAGTGACTTTGAGCTTGTGAAATATGTGCCTCCAAAAACTTTCTTTGAAGTTGTGGCAGACCTCATAAACAACCTGGAACTGAGAAAGATAGCAATCGAGAAAGATAGGATATCTGCAGCAAATTTTGATTGGTTTGCAAGTAAAGTTAACTGTGAATTTGAAGATGTTTCTTCACTCATCGTGGAGGTTAGGGCAACGAAGAGCGAGGATGAAATAGAAAAGATGAAAGTAGCTGCACAGATTGCGGAAGAAGCATTCAAGAAGATGCTTGAAATTGCAAGGCCTGGCATAAAGGAAACAGAACTAGCAGCATACATGGAATATCAGATAAAGTTGATGGAAGCAGAGGACATTGCATTTGAGACTATACTTGCTTCCGGATACAGAGGAGCGCTGCCACATGGTAAGGCGTCTGAAAAGGCTGTTCAGTTAGGCGAGCCTGTTGTAGTCGATTGGGGCGCAAGGTATAAAGGTTATAACAGTGACATAACCAGGGTATTCTGCATAGGTGAGCCAAATGACGAGGTTAAAGAGATTTACGACATTGTTTACACTGCCCAAAAAATGGCTCGAGAAACAATAAAGGCAGGAATGACCGGTAAAGAAGTCGATGCGATTGCAAGAGACTACATATCTCAGTGTGGATACGGTGAATATTTTGGTCATAGTTTGGGACACGGCTTGGGTTTGGAGGTACATGAGAATCCTAGCTTGAGCTACAGATACGAAAGCCCACTTGAAATTGGTCAGGTAGTAACAATTGAACCTGGAATATATCTAGAGGGTAAGTTTGGAATAAGGATAGAAGATGACGTAGTTGTAAGAGAGAATGGATGTGACGTGATAACCTCATTACCGAGGGAGATAACAGTGATTTGAACACAACAAAGGATACAAAAGATAAGAAACCATCAAAAGACGAAATAGAGAGTGTAGGCAAAGCTTTATCGAAGATAAATATAGTATCATCATTCGGTTTCATGATTGTTGGTAATGTAGTATTTGGCTTACTCATGGGGATGTTTTTTGACTATATTTTTGGTACCAAGAAAGTTTTCCTGATCATATTCATAGTTTTGGGACTTATTTCTGGACTTTACAACGGTTTCCGCTACATACTAAAAGAAGTAGAAAGGTATGATAAATACGAGGGATCGGGAGAAAAGGGAAAGGAAAGAGAAGAAAAAACTGATAAAAATGATTAACTATCACTTAGATACCAAACCCTTAGACAGCATAAGCCCATTTGTAAAAAAACTAACTCTCTATGCTCTTCTTTTTGCACTTGGAGAGTTTGTCTTTTTTGCATTTGTAAGTTTATGGAACAGCGTGATGGGACTACTTATTGGAACTGTTGGTATGATGCTCGGCATGGTTTTTATTGGCAAAAGTTACGAAGACTATGGTATAATATTGCTTGGTAAAAGAAAAATTCCGAAGCTCTATTTTTTGAGATATCTTCTATATGCATCGCTATTTCTATTATCCGCAATAATAGCAACTGAACCAGCTTGGGCTATCTTGGGGGTTTTCCTGGGTATGATGAATTTCAAAATTGTCATCTTTCTCTTTGCCTGGAGGTGGTAGTAGTGCCTGAAAAAAAGAGACGGAGAATTAGTAAAAAAACAAAAATCCAACTTACAGTCTTTCTGATTGTATATGTAACCATTGGAATAATAAATGTCCAATACCTCCCAAAATCTCCCTCCGATATTCTTGGCAACGTTGCAAACAGATGGATAGTGGGCACTGGACCTTGGTATCTACGCATAAATCCGATGACTATAATCATGTCACTTGTTGTCTTGGCTGTCATTATTTGGTTTGCGATATCGGTTCACAAAGAGTATTCGTTAATTCCAACAAGAAAGCAAGCCTTTGCAGAGTCGCTCATGGATTTTGTCTACGATATTGTTCAGTCGAGTATTCCAGATGAAAGATTTGCGCGAAGTACATTCATGATAGCCACTACACTTTTCCTTTACATTGTAGTATCTAATTTACTTGGCGGAGTCATCCCTGGAATATCGGTTGATGTAACGAAAACACTTGCAGAAAACGGTGAGATTATAAGGAATGTCAAATTTATACTTTTTAGTGATACTTGGTTTGCTCCAACAGCTGACTTGAATACCAATTTGACATATGCACTTATGGTTTTAGTAATTAGCCATTATTTCGGAATAAAAGCAAAAGGTTTCAAAGCTTGGCTTAAGAGCTTCATAGAACCAGTACCATTCTTGTTGCCTTTGAACATCATTGGGGAACTCGCAAAGCCAATTTCACATTCAATGCGTCTTTTTGGGAATATAACTGGTGGTGGAGTGCTAGTTCTAGCACTGAGTTATTTCGTCAAGTATATGTTCCTTCCACCAGTACTTTGGGGATATTTTGGAATATTCTCTGGATTGATCCAAGCATTTGTCTTTTCAACACTTACAGTAGCTTACATATCGGCTCAAGTAGGCTGATGTTTCATTAATAATATCAATTTGATCTAAAGACTACCACATCGAAGGAGGTATGATCATGGATCAGGAAAGTACAAAACTTATAGCGGATGCTATTATTATTGCCGGTAAAGCTATTGGTGCTGGCTTTTGTATGGGAATAGGTGCAATAAGTCCTGGTATAGGAGAAGGAAATATCGGAGCCCATGCAATGGATTCCATAGCAAGACAGCCAGAACTCGCAAATTCTATTACGACAAGGATGTTGATTGCAGACGCTGTTGCAGAAACTACAGGTATATACGCATTGCTGATAGCATTCTTGATTCTGTTCGCTCTGTGAGGCGGTTGGCATGGATCTTTTTGAAATAAACCTAACTTCAGTTGTGCAGTTGCTAAGTTTTATATTTCTGCTCTGGATGCTCAAGAAGCTTCTTTACAAACCTTTTTTCTCGATGATGGATGAAAGGAAGAAGAGGGTAGAAGGTGACTTAGCAGAAGCTGAGAATGTTAGAAAAAGAGCTGAAGAACTCGAGAAAATGGCTCAAAATGAGTTGAAGGAAGCAAGGGCAAAATCAGATCAGATAGTAGCCATAGCAAATAATCGAGCTGAAGAAATTATTGAGGAAGCAAAACAGAAGGCTCAGAGAGAAGCGGAAAAAGTGTTGTCAACTGCTCAACTGGAAATCGAAAGACAGAAGCAAGAAGCATTGGCACAAGTTCAGAGTGTAGCAACAGAGTTAGCAATCAGCCTCGTAATAAAAGTACTTAAAGGAACCTTAGACGAGAAGGCGAAAAGAGAGTATCTCATCAATGTGCTGAAGGAGTATGAAAAATAATGATGCACTCCGCTGTTGCTAGTAAATATGCATTAGCACTATACAATGTATCAAAGACAAATGGAAAGACTGAGACTTACAAAAATCAGCTCAAAGCGCTTAATCAGCTATATGATTCTATATCGATTTTTCTCAACAACCAATCAGTTAGTACTGACGTGCGCACCAATTTCGTTATGGAGATCATGAGAGAATTGGATATATCAGTTGATGATGTATTTCGAAGATTTGTCCACCTGTTGATCAGTAACAGGAGGATAAAATTCATAAAGCAAATTGCATCTTTCTTTGATTACACGATATTGGATGATGCTGGATTGATTCCAGTTGATGTGACCTCTGCCATCGAATTGACA
>DPIB01000113.1 GCA_003522805.1 Fervidobacterium sp.
ACCTTGATGCCAGAGTGGGGCCTGAGAAACTCGTTATTTCTATAAATGGTTATGGTGGAAAGACGATAAATACAAAGGTCGTCTTTGAAAGGGATTTTGGAGGGCTAGAAGACACGTTCGGCGATTATCAAATTTACATAGGGAAGGTCGATGCAAATTTGGATGATAAGAGCGATGGCAGAATATACATGAAGTTCGATAAATTCGGCAATGTGGTGAGTTCTGGAGCAATAAAACAAACAGTTACAGGTACGGCAAGTTCTGGCACTCTAACTATCACAACACCGATTCAACAGCAAGATGGTAACTACCTATTCATAATAAGAGATTCCACAGGAAAAATCGTCGATACCCTGTCAAGAAATGTTCTAAATCAACATCTAACGGAAGTAATCAATTCAGAAAAGCTTGTAAATGGTGAGACGTATACTGTTGAAGTTGCATCATCTACACAAGAAGTAATGCCCACAAATATGGAATTCGACTCTCAGGTTGTCTCCTCAGCATCCGCAGGAGAGTTGAGCAGGAACTTCACGGTTCAGTATATGATAGAAAACATAGATGGAACGCCAACAACCGTTGCAGCACAGGATATATCGGCTCATGGTACTCAAAGCATTACGGACGCTTCCTTGGTTGCAGGCACGCAGTATAGGGTAAAAATACTGATCAACGGAAAGGTCTTTGGCTCTGAAATTGTTACTGCAACAGATGACGGAGGTAATGGAAGGGTAAGCTTTGAATATGCGCAAGGAAAATACGGTGTTACAAGGATAGCGAAAGACTCGGTTTCTGGTGATGTACTGGGAATATATAATACCCTGCTTGTCAATGGCGACAATACATTATACGACAGCAGTTTTGCTGTTGGAAATGCTTATGTAGATGATATTTATCAACCTTCCAAGGTAGATCTTTTAGCAGTGCCAGGTGCTGGTGAGCCAAGGTTCTACGAAGCTGATAACCCAACGAATTTTGCCGTTGTTTCTTTTGAGTCACCATTCTATACTACTTCTACACAAGTCTACGACTCGCTTGGTAATCCATACACCCTCTATACTGATTTTGTAAAGCTTGCACCAGTTTATGGCGATAAGGAGAATGTATGGGCATTCAGGATAAGGAGTGCATCGGGTGAAAACATCAAGTACCTGTCGAATTATGACACGGCAACGGAAATATCAGGCGGGAGTTTCGGGGTTATCAGGTTCGACAAAACGGGTAGACTTTTGGGAGTTAATTCTTTCAACCCCTCAACGGGACAGATAAGTGAGGGAGAGAATATCGATGCAATTATGTTCAACGCCGGCGAGAATGGTGATGGTACGGTCAAAATAAAAATTGATCTGACCAGCATGACACAATTTGCTGCACTTGCAGATGCGTTTGTAAAAAGCCAAGACGGTAATGCTCAAGGTGTTCTCGAGTCGTTCTCAATATCGGAAAATGGTGAAATTGTTGGATCTTTTACCAATGGATTAGTCGATACATTAGGGAAGGTTGCCCTCGCTACATTCAATAACCCAGCAGGTTTGCTCGAAGGTGGTAACTCACTGTATGGAGAGAGTGCCAATAGTGGGACAGCAAGAATTGGTCAACCAAATAAAGGTGGTTTCGGCTCTCTGGTTGCTGGTGCACTTGAAATGTCCAACGTTGATCTTTCCGAGGAATTCACAAAACTTATAATAGCTCAAAGAGGCTTCCAAGCAAATGCAAGAACGATTACCACGGCTGATCAGATACTACAAGAAGTGGTGAATCTCAGAAGATAGAGAATAGTTTATTAAGTATTCAGTAGGTCGATAATAAGAATGCCAGGCTACTAGTTAGAGGGTGGATGTTATGATCAGAGTCACGGGTTTTAATGGTAAGGAGTTTTACATAAATGCTGAGTATATAGAAAAGATAGAAGCAAACCCGGATACAACGATAACTCTATTTAACGGAAGGAAATACATCGTAACCGAACCAGTTGAAGAGGTGGTTAAAAAGATATTAGAATACAAGAAGAAGATATTCTTACCTCCGTTGGTAGGTGATGAATAGTGGATATAACTGTAATTATAGGAGTGGTCTTGGGATTTGTTATGATGCTATACGGAATCATCAGTGGGACTGGTGATTTCGAAGCATTTCTGAACTTTCCTGCTATTCTCATAACGTTTGGAGGCGCCATTTCAGCTGCAATTACAGCTAGTAAAAAGAACGTTGTTTTTGGGATTTTTGGTGTGATAATGAGAGCAATCAAGGAACCAAAGATCGACTACATTGGGAATTTGAGGACGCTTGTCACTTTTTCTGAAAAGGCGAGAAGGGAAGGACTACTTTCATTGGAAGGGAATTTAGAAGAAATTCAAGATCCGTTCTTGAAGAAGGCAGTTCAACTTGTTGTCGATGGTACTGAACCAGAAGTCCTTAAGAATATGATGGAGATAGAAATAGATATGGTAACAACAGAGATGATGGATGAAAAAGCCTTCTTCGACTCACTTGGGACTTTTGGACCAGCATTTGGCATGATCGGTACACTCATAGGGCTCATTCAGATGTTGAGGAATTTGAATAATCCTGAGACGTTGGGTCCTGCAATGGCAGTTGCATTGATAACAACTCTGTACGGTTCGATCCTTGCAAATGTCATTGGAATTCCGATTGCAGAGAAGATATCAAGAAGAACAGCTGATGTTGAACTATCGAAGAGGATGATACTTGAAGGCGTAGTCTCCATACAAGCTGGCGAAAACCCGAGAGTGCTCGAAGAAAAGCTGAAGTCTTATTTACCATCGACTGAGAAGACGAAGTATGAAGCCCAGATTCAGGGAGCTGGTGCTTAATGGCAAAGAAAGAAAGATGTGTTTGCAAATCTGTACCATTGTGGCTTAATACTTATGGTGATATGGTAACGCTGCTTCTGACTTTCTTTGTTCTACTCTTTTCGATGTCTACAATAGCACCTGGCAAATTTCAACAGACGGCAGTTGGTATGAGCGTAGCACTTAGCGGTAACCCGCCAAGTGTTCTGATTGGTGGACAGACTATGAGTGAAGAAGCGCTGATTTCTTCCAAGCCGGGTGTATATCAAGACTTGCTCAGGATATCAGAAGAATACGAAGGTAGAGTCACTATAGAAGAGAAGGACGAAGGAACGTTAATCACCCTGAGCAATTTCAAGGTATTTGAACCTGGAAGCGCAAGGTTAACTGCAGAGGCCAAAGAGATGATAGAGAAGTTGGGTGCAATTATCATAGAACATACTTCAAATATATTGGAAGTCAGGGGATATGCCGATGATAGACCAGTTACTCCTGATTCGATATATCCTTCAAATTGGCATTTGAGTAGTGCACGGGCTTCGAGTGTTGTGAATTTCCTGCTGACTGATTTAAAGCAGAGAAGGAGCATAGAGAGAATAGCAGAAGTACGCTCAGGATTGTTTGATGTCGATTATTTTTACTCATCGGATAGGTTTGTACCGATTGGAAAAGGAGATGTCGATGTGAATAAAGAACTGAAATCTGCAAAAGCAAGTTATGATTACGATGTCTCGAGGCTCACAAAAGAATATGAAAGTGGTAAAATATCTTTGAGAGAGTATCAAACTGAATTGGAGAAAGCTACTAGAAAATATAGCGAAGCTGTGGAAAATGTGAGAAACAAGTATAGAAGGATCGAGATCTTAGTCAAGCGTGAAACAAGGAGTTGATATGATGCCAGAGGACATGGAACCACAAGTTGACCAAGGAAGGAAAAAGAAAAAAGGAGTACCTGAAATAGTAAAAATAATTATCTTACCGCTAGTTGTTTCTTTAGTAGTAAGTCTTGTAGTTTTTTTCTTTTTGGGTTCAAACAGTCAACCTCAACAACAAGCAGAGGCAGTCAAGAACCCGACTCAGATAAAGGCAGTTGTAGTACAGTCTGGTACTTATCAGACATTTTTACTTAAAGGCGGGCGTGAAGTTGCAGTCATTGATTCGCTTACGCTGTTAGTGGGAAGTGAAACTTGCCGAGCTGCTGTGGCTGAGAAAAACGATGAAATAATGGATGCACTCGCAACGATCTTTCTGAGCAAGGAACGCTTTGATTTGGTAACACCTGCAGGAATCGATCTGCTGAAAAAACAAATAAGGGAAGCTGTTAATCAAGTGACGGGGTTTACTGGAGAAAATGAAAAGTTCGGAGTCTTGAATGTCTACATATACATAAAGGCAGTCAGTACAGTACAGTGAAAAAATAAAAAGAGAATATGGCGGGAGGTAATCACACTTGTCTGATGTCCTTAGCCAAGAGGAAATAGATAGGTTATTGTCTGCTTTATCGCAAGGAGAAGTGAATATAGAGGAAGTAAAAAAAGAAGGCGAAGAGAAGAGAATTCGCACGTATGATTTTTTGAGACCACAGAAATTCTCAAAAGAGCAGATAAGAACGATTCAGATGATTCACGAAAACTTCGGGAGAAGTGTCTCAACTTATCTTTCAGGGAAATTGAGATCATTTACCTCGGTCAATGTGGTTGGAATAGATCAGCTTACATATGATGAATATATGAAATCGATAGGTAACCCATCTTTTGTAACGATTTTCACAGCACGAGAGTTCGTGGGTAGTGCTATATTGAACATCAGCCTTGAAATATTCTATGGCATTCTAGATATTCTGTTAGGCGGACCTGGTGAGGTAGCGGATACGAAGAGAATACCAACTGAAATAGAAATTGGGATAATAAGGAAGGAAATAGTTAATTTGCTCACTTCACTTTCTCAGGCTTGGATCTCCGTTCATCCATTCATACCGGTTGTCGAATCAGTCGAAACAAATCCGCAGTTTGTCCAAATCGTTCCAAGCAGTGAAATGGTTTTGGCAATCACATTCTTCGTCAACTTCGGTAAAGTGGAAGGGTATATGAGCATTTGTTGGCCAGCCTCTCTGATAGAACCAATAAGTGAAAAGCTTACAACGCAGAGTTGGTTTAAAGTGAAGCAAAAGGAGATAACCAAAGAACACTTGGATAATCTCAAATTGAACCTTCAAAAGACAAGGGTTGAGGTCATCGCAGAAATCGGTGAAACTGTTCTCACACTTGGTGAAATACTAACTTTAGAAGTGGGCGATGTTATTAGGTTGAAAGAACATTATGATGAACCAATAGAGATAAAGGTTAATGGAAAGACGAAGTTCTTAGCTAAGCCAGGACAGTACAAGGGCAATTATGCTGTGAGGATTACTGAGATAATCGAAGAAGGTGAAAACAATGATGAGTGATGATTTCGTTTCGCAAGAAGAACTCGATGCTTTATTAGGGCAAGTTGAGAGCTTGACCGATATAGAAAAGGATATGATTGGTGAAATAGGTAACATAATACTTGGTAGTGGAGCCACTGCACTTTCGACTATTTTAGGAAGAAAAGTTGACATATCCATTCCTGGGGTGGAGGTAATGACACTTGGAGAGCTCAGGAAAGGACTGTCTGGTGAAAAGGTATGTGTCACGATTGACTTTCAGGGAGTAGTTGAAGGCATCAGCGTTCTTGTACTGGAAAAGGAGACTTCCGCGGAAATTGCAGATATAATGATGGGCGGAGTTGGTGGAGCAGAAAGTACAGAATTGGACGATTTCAAGCTCAGTGCAATTGGTGAAGCCATGAATCAAATGATGGGAACTGCTGCAACTTCACTTTCCGATATGGTCAAGAGCCCGATAAGTATAACACCACCAACTATAGAGATATTCAATTTCAGCGATCTGAACACAAAATTTCCGCCGATTGGTGCAGAATCAGACAGAATTGCTAAGGTCAACTTCACAATGAATATAGAAGATCTGGAAGCAGCGCAGTTTTTCCTTGCTATGCCTGTGCCATTTGTTAGGAAATTGCATGGAATGATATCGGGCCCCACTGTTCCTCCGGTTACCGAACCGAGTGAGAAACCAAGGCAGAGCCCAAAACCTGTTAATTCTACTTTACCATCTGCAGATATTTTGCGCTCAGAAAAGGAAGAAAAGCCAACAGTTGCAGCTAGGCCAGCGCAGTTTGAAGATTTTGGCAAGGCTAGTAGTCAGACATCGGAGGAAAGTATCGCAATTGATGAACGTCTGCAGCTACTCTTTGATGTCCCATTAAATATAACAGTCGAACTCGGTAGGACGAAACTTACGCTGAAGGAAGTCATGGAACTCGGCGTAGGCTCCCTGATAGAATTGGATAAGCTGACGGGAGAACCTGTAGATGTATACGTCAACAACAAGCTCATTGCTAAGGGTGAAGTAGTTGTAATCGATGAGAACTTTGGTGTCAGGATTACAGAGATAATTAGCCCGAGAGAAACACTGTATGGTTTAAAATAATATACATAACATACAAGATGGCTTTTGCCATCTTGTATGTCTTTGTGTGCCTTTACAATTGCTCTGAATATCCGCAGTCGTATAATCAAGACCTCAGAAATTCTTTCAACCACATTGCGCTATCTTTCAATATCCTTTTCTGTGTGTTGTAATCGATGTACACAATCCCAAATCTCTTAGAATATCCATGTGCCCACTCGAAATTGTCCATAAGTGACCAGATGAAATATCCCCTCACATCAACTCCTGCTTCTATTGCTTCCAGAACCTTTTCAAAATGTTTCTCAAGGTATTCGATTCTGTATGTATCGCTAACTCGTCCATTTTCAACTTTATCAGGTCCGGCTATCCCGTTTTCCGTTATGTATAGTGGCAATCGATATCTTTCCTTTAGATTAACCAGCATATCAAACAAGCCCTGTGGATAGATCTCCCATCCCATGTCCGTCTTGGGTAGGTCTCCTTGAGCATATGAGAAACCAAGTGGATCATTTTCATCATATACTACTAATGTGCGAGTATAGTAATTCACACCGAAGAAATCTATGGGGTTTGAGATGATGGAGAAATCATCTAAAGGTACTTGAAGCCCTTTCTCTGAGTAGGTTTTGACAACTTCTTCTGGATAACTACCGAATATAACAGGATCATGAAACCACGCATTAACGATCTTATCCACTAAACTGGCTACGAAAAAGCTCTCAGGCCTTGAATCACCTGGTTCGATTTTCATTACAACGTTCGTTAGTCCCACTTCGCCATCTTTTACTTCTTCTCTGAACGACTGTACAGCATAGCCATGTGCTCGAAGTAAGTTGTGGGTGGTTATTAGTGCTTCTTGCAAGTTTTGATGCCCAGGTGCATGTTCACCCATAAAGTACCCCAAAAATGAAGAGCACCAAGGTTCGTTCAATGTTATCCAATGTTTTACTCTGTCTCCCAACTCATCGAACATGAATGTAGCATATGCCCTGAAATACATGGCTATGTCCGGATTCAGCCACCCACCCTTTTCGTGCAACGCATATGGAAGATCCCAATGATAGAGCGTTACAAAAGGTGTGATACCTGCTTCAAGTAACTCATCCACTAATCGATTGTAGAAATCGATGCCTTTTTGGTTGATACTCTTTCCATCCGGCATAACACGTGGCCAGGAGATGGAAAAACGATACGCATCGAGACCTATATCTTTCATTATCTGTACATCTTCTTTGTATCTATGGTAATGGTCGCATGCTATGTCTCCTGTTTCATCGTTGAATGTTTTGCCAGGCATATGAGAGAAAACATCCCATATCGATGGTCCTCTACCATCTTCATCTGCTGCACCTTCTATTTGGTAAGAAGCTGTTGCAGTACCGAAGCAGAAATTCTTTGGAAAATCGGATCTCCTGATCATGTCTCATTACCCCCTGTCGCCTTTCGAAGTTTTAAACTAACGCTCTTCCAAACTCTCAAATACCTTTTCAGTCTGCTTAGCAAGATATGCATTTGCCAGAGCAGAGAAAGAACCTAAGAATATCACCAATGGCAAGAGTGTATATATAGCAGGAGAACCAATCAAGAAACTTCCGACAAGAAACTGGACAATGTTATTTGCAAGCATTCCTATGATACTGATACCCGACAAGCCAAAGATATCTAGCTTTGCTACTGCACCTTGCAGAATGGCTGCCGCCAAACTGCCTAAGAATCCCATAAAGAAGCCCGGTGTAAGTATAGTTCCTGAGAGTATTGAGCCAAGTAGAGACTTTGAAACAGCAAGTATGATACCATTTGTAATTCCCGAAAAAAACGAAAGGTAAAGAACAAGGAAATTCGAAAACCCCCACTTACCACCTGGCACCGGGAAAGGTATCAGTCCTTCCAAGGCGTATACAACACTGCTGATAGCTACCATAACGCCTAATGTTACCACGTCTGTACGTCTGTCGTGTCCGAGCTTTCTGTCCTGTCCTTCTTTTTGAATTCTATGATCATCTTGTTCGGTACGCAAATTATATTTCCCCCTTGCTTTACTCTCCCAGTCTTCTCACAGATCCTGTCTGGACAGTTGGAATCTGTAACCCAGATTTGGTTGCCATCGTAATGCAATGTCGTTATATACTGTCTTTGGGAATTTCTTATCTCCCAAACTCCCGGCTGTGAAAATTGGTATCGCATTTCTCCATCTATCCTAACAATAACGGTATCTGTGAAATTCATGGTTTTTCCGAATCTTACAACTAAAAAAGTGATACCTGCAGTTAGAACGACTAAAAAGAAAAGTGTAGCATCATGACGTATTCTTGCCTTATAATTTGGGGAGTCGTTCAACTTATTCGATTCCTTGTTTGGCTTCAGGCGACTATCCTCCCATCTATAAGCACATGATCTACGAAGTTCTCCTGGAACATGTACGGTATATCAATGAACTCGGATGTCTTCCATAGAATCAAATCTGCCGAGAATTTCGGTACAATGATGCCAGAGTTAAGCCCCAATAAATATGCCCCATTCGATGTGTATGCAATTAAGATCTCCTCCGGTTCCATCTTTAGAAATTTAATGGCAAGGTGCATCACAAAGCCAGGTTGATATATTGGGGCAGAACCAGGGTTGAAATCTGAACCTAACGCAATTGCTACTCCTGAGTCTATCAATTCTCTTGCAGGGGCAAAGCCCTCTCCCAAATAAAAGCTTGTATTTGGCATCAGTGTAACCATTGTGCTTGATCTGGAGAGTACAGAGATGTCGGAAGTGTCTATCTTCAGTACGTGGTCTACACTCCTTGCACCTAGTTTTATTCCTAGTCTTGTTGCACCTACATTCTCTATTTCATCTGCATGTAATCGTAAATCGAAGCCAAGTGACTTAGCATACACCATGAATTCTTCTATTTCATCTGGTTCGTATGCCCCTTTATCGCAAAAGGCATCTACGAACTGTGCTAAATTTTCATTTTTTATGACAGGCAACGTTTCTTTCAACTCATCAAGATATTCGTCTATTGTCTTATCTTTAGGCCTAGCATGAAGACCAAGAAATGTGCTTGAAATCTTTAGAGGAAACGATTTGTGTAGTCTCTTTATCACCCTGAGTTGCTTTAATTCGTTTTTTACATCTAAACCGTAACCGCTCTTACATTCCAGCCCGACGATACCATGGGAAAGAAACTTCTTGATCCATTCTCTGGAATATCTGAACAGCTCATCTTCGGTTGCATTTCTGACAAGTTCCGTTGTATGATGAATTCCTCCGCCAGACTGCAGAATTTCTACGTATTTCTTTCCCTGTGCACGCATGATGAATTCCTTCGAGCGTGACCCGATGAATGGGATATGCGTGTGTACATCAAATAAGCCCGGAGTGACGAGTTTTGCAGAAATATGTGCATCTTTGTGTCGACGTATGTCTTCTATGATACCGTTTTCGACGACTATGTCGACATCGAATGCCTCGTTAACTTTTCTCATTTCTGTCCCTCTGAACGGTGGTATTCCGTCAGGCGTTAATAATCTATCGGCATGGATTACAATAGAACGATCACCAATACTCATCCAATCTCCCCCGTTTTCAAGAGTAGATCAAACAATTTCTTGAACGCGTTACTCCTATGACTTATGGCTCTTTTTACTTCTTCCCCTAGCTCTCCAAAAGTTTGATCATAGCCATCAGGAATGAATATGGGGTCATATCCAAAACCAAGATTGCCTCTTATTTCGTGCGCAATGCTTCCATGTACGTAACCTTCTATGGAGAGCAGAAACTTGGTTTTGGGATTGAAATAGGTTGCTGCACATATGAACTTTGCAGACCTATCATCTGAGTTCTTCAACAAAGTTAGTATGCTCTCCATTTTTTCGACGTAGTTATGGCCATCCATATAACGTGCACTCATGACACCGGGAAATCCATCGAGTGCCTCGATCGATAGGCCTGAATCATCAGCAACAACTGGTTCATCGAGGTGCTTACCATATTCTATTGCCTTGATGACCGAATTCTCGATGAATGTGTCACCATCTTCTTCAACATCGATGTCAAGGTCCTCAATTGCCAATTCCACAAAGGAAGGTAGGACCAACTTGATTTCATGAAGTTTGTTTCCATTCTTTGTTGCTACGCAGATTCTCAAATCGATACCTCCCTAATAACCAGTTCTTCTTTCCATTCATTAAACTTGTTATACCTATTCAGAGCCTCTCTAAGGTATTTACCAGTCCACGAAGTTTCGGATCGTGCTATTTCTTCAGGTGTGCCTGTTGCAACGATGTAGCCTCCTGCATTTCCACCTTCTGGTCCAAGGTCTATTACGTAATCCGCAGATTTTATGATGTCAAGATTGTGCTCTATGACTATCACAGTATTTCCTTTATCAACCAATCGATTGAGTACCTCGATCAATTTCTTCACATCTTCAAAATGAAGCCCCACAGTTGGTTCATCTAAGATGTAGAGGGTTCTACCCGTTGCCCTTTTTCTCAATTCTGACGCAAGTTTCACCCTCTGTGCCTCCCCACCAGAGAGGGTTGTAGCCGGTTGGCCGAGCTTGACGTACCCCAGACCAACGTCAGAGAGTACCTTCAATGTATCACTTATCGATGGCAAGTTTTTGAAAAACTCAAGTGCTTCTTCAACAGTCATATCTAATACATCTGCGATGGTCTTGCCTTTGTATTTCACTTCAAGCGTTTCTGAGTTGTACCTACTCCCTTTGCATATATCACACTCTACATATACCTCAGGTAGAAACATCATCTCGATCTTAACAACACCTTGACCAGCGCATGCTTCACATCTACCACCTTTGACATTGAAACTGAATCTGCCTTTGCTGTAACCACGTGCTTTTGCTTCGGGTACCATGGCAAATAACTCTCTGATCGAGTCAAACACCTTTGTATAAGTCGCAGGATTACTGCGCGGTGTCCTTCCTATGGGAGACTGATCTATCGCAATGACCTTATCTATCTCTTCGATCCCTTCTATCCTATCATATTGTCCAACTTCGTACTTTGTCCTGTAGAGCTTGTTTGAAAGAGCTGGGTAAAGTGTATCCAAAATCAAGGAGCTCTTACCTGAGCCACTGACACCGGTAACGCAGATGAAAGCACCTATGGGAAACTGAACGGTTATGTTCTTCAAATTGTTATGCCTTGCGCCAACAAGTTTTATGAACTTCCCTGTTCCACTTCTACGGCTCTGCGGTACTTCGATTCGCATTTTACCGCTAAGATACCTACCCGTGAGCGATTTATCACAGTTCATCAGTTCTTCTACAGTACCGGAAAAGATGACTTTTCCACCACCGACTCCTGCTCCAGGCCCTATATCTACGACATAGTCAGCGCTTCTTATGACCTCTTCATCGTGTTCTACCACGATTACGGTGTTTCCCAAATCTTTGAGTTGCTTGAGCATATCAATTAACCTATCATTATCCCTTTGATGGAGCCCTATCGTTGGTTCATCCAGTACATATGTAACTCCTGTCAACTTCGAACCAATTTGAGTTGCTAATCTTATACGCTGTGCCTCACCACCAGAAAGAGTCCTGACATTTCTTGACAACGTTATATACCCAAGGCCAACCTTCTCTAAGAAATCAAGCCTCTTTTCTATTTCATTGATCAATTCCCGTACTGCCTCATATTGTTTTTGAGTCAACTTGACAGGTAACTTTCGTACAATTTCCAACTCTTTTGAAATTTGTAAATCTGTGAAATCTATGATGCTCAAGTCATCTACAAGAACGCTTAACGCTTCAGGCTTCAATTTCTTCCCCCTGCAGGATTGACATGTGCGTTCTGTGAAGAAGTTCTCAACTAACCATTCTCAGGTTTCTTCCGATGTGTATTCTTCGTATCTTTCCTTTACCAATGCAACAAGCCCTTCAAAATATTCTGTGCCGTAGAGTAATGCTTCTTTCACCTCCTGCGGTTGATTTGAGAATGGTTTGTTCCTATCACCTTTGTAATCACTGAGTATTCTTTCCATGCGTCTTGTCAACCAACCATCTGTTTTATGACCGATCTTCAGAGCTTCAATAACAGGCTTTTCTTCTTCAAAGAGGGACCCTTCATCTACCTCTAGTTTGAATCCCAGTCCGTGACAATCCGGACATGCACCATAAGGATTGTTGAATGAGAAAAGTTTAGCATTGATCTCCGGCATTGAAAGACCACACGAGAGGCAAGACAGCTTTTCGGAATAGAGACGTTCATGACCATTCTCGCTCCTGATAATGAGAAAACCATTGCCCTCTTTAAGTGCTAACTCAACTGATTGAAACAACCTGTGAATATCGCTTTCAGAAGGACTGATTCTATCGATTACAAGACTGACGTTGTGCCTCACATTTTTGTTCAGTTCTGGTGTTTCATCTAGACGATAGATGATTCCATCTGCTTCTATACGTGTGTAACCTCTGCTTATGAATTTCTCAAATTCGTCTTTGAAAGTTCCTTTTTTATCCCTTGCAACAGGCGACAACAAGGTAATACGATCATTTTCAAAATGTTTGGTAATATTGTCAACTATCTCATCCACAGACATCTTCTGCAATTCTCTCCCGCACTTTGGACAATGAGGGACACCGATTTGAGCATACAATACCCTTAGATAGTCGTAGATCTCCGTAACAGTTCCAACAGTTGAACGGGGATTGTGTGATACGCTTTTTTGATCGATTGCAATAGAAGGAGAAAGCCCATCTATGCTATCGACATCAGGCTTTTTCAACTCACCTATGAATTGTCTAACGTATGTTGATAGACTCTCCAAGTATCTCCTTTGCCCTTCTATGAAGATCGTATCCATTGCAAGTGAACTCTTCCCAGAACCGGAAAGCCCCGTTATAACTACGAATTTGTTTTTAGGAATTTCTACATCGATGTTCTTTAAATTATGGACTCTTGCACCTTTTACAATTATCTTATCCATTTACTCTTTTCTAGACCTCCCTAAGAATGTAGATGCCAATGCAAATAGAAAAAGGATTCCAAAAACTAATGCTTCTATACTTATAGCAATCGTTTTTCTACGCACATCGTCTGGAGAAAGGTATCCGTACGTTCCAACCTGGAATGGAAAAAACCACGTGATTGCAACAACTATGAACATCACAATTGATAAAATCAAAGATGTACGAAGTGTAGACCACAGTTCGTCCAAATCACTTCGTAACTTTTCAATTTTGGAGTTTGTACTTACTATATCTTTTTCATACTGTCCGAGATGCAATTCCAGTTTTTCAACTGCCTCCAGTAGTTTTTCCTCAAGTTCTTGGATGTTCATACAGTCTCACCACCTTCACTCATCTGTTCAGTAAAAAACGAACTGACAAGTTATCTACTATGTTTGAACATCGATTAGTGGATGGTTAGGAGAACTTATCTAATTCCCAAAATCAAAGTTGCTACGTAGAAGTAGATAGCCATTCCCACAAGATCAGCTATAGTTGTCACAAGTGGTCCGGACATGACTGCAGGGTCGATTCTGAGAAACTTGCCGACAAATGGTAACATGGCTCCAACCGTGTTAGAGAACACTATTATTAGGAATATTGAAATCCCTGCCGAAAGGTTTATGGAAATGCTTGAAGTTATCATAAAACCACGTAAGAACAACGTAACGCCAAGTACTACCCCCATGATGGCACCGAGATAAATCTCTCTCAGAAATACCTTCCACCAATCTTTGAGTTCTATGTCTCCCAAGGCTAAACTCCTGATTATCAATGTGCTACTTTGTCCTCCAGCATTCCCTCCAGCATCAACCATCGTAGCCATGAAAGCTGCTAATATCGGGTAAAGTGATAATGCATTCTCATATCTGCTAACTACTAGAGCACTCAAGCTTTGTAATAATAAGAGTCCGAAGAGCCAAGGCAACCTGTTCTTGATGAACACGAAAGGTGGTGTATGAAAATAACTAGTAGCAGTCACATTCATACCAGCCATTTTATGGATGTCTTCTGTTGCTTCTTCTTCTATTATGTCTACGATGTCATCTATTGTAATTATTCCGACAAGCCTTAAGTCATTGTCAACAACGGCTATCGCATTCAGATCATACTTCTTCATCAATTCTGCCACTTCTTCTTGGTCTGTTGAGGTCTTTACATATACAGGATCAGGTGTATAAATATTTTCGATCAGTACGTCCGGCTCGGAAAATAAAAGATCTTCAAGATCTAGTATTCCGGCCAAAGTTCTATCATCCTCAATTACGAAGATCGTATAGATCGTATCCGCATCTTTTCCAAACTTGCGCACCTTTGTCAAAGCTTTTTCTACAGTCATCTCTTTTGTAACGTACACGAAGTATGGTGACATGAGTCTTCCCGCAGAATTATCAGGGTAATTCAATATTTCTATCGTTTGTTCTCGATCGTTTTTTGGTAGGAAAGAAAGCAGTTTTGTAACAACGTCGGCAGGAAGTTCGTCGAGTAGCTCGGCTCTATCTGACGGATCCATACTTCTTATGATAGATTTTATTTCGTCATCGGTAAGCATTCTGACCAATTCAAATTGTTCATCGGGCTCAAGTTTGGAAAAGACTTCCGCAGCAATATCTTTGTGGAGAAGGCGGAAAACTATAGCTTTTTCAGAAGTCTTAAGTTCTTCGATCATCTCAAAAACGATGTTTGCATCTTGATCTTCGAGTAGTAATTTCAGTGTTCTGAAATCTCCTCGCTCGATAAGTTTCTTGATGTCAACCTGGAGTTTGACTTTCATTCAAATACCTCCCATCTTTTCGTTTTTCGGGCTTTATGGCGGCTGGTTGCCGGAATAACTCGGGCATTCCACTCAAATCACTCCCTTCACAGCAGTATACAACACTTTTCAAACTCATCTACAGGACGATTTCTTCGTGCTATTTTGTAACGTAATTATACCAAACGTATCTTACTTTGGTTTATACACTTTTTTGAACATTTGGTAAAGTATCATCGATTGTGATAACCGTTGATTTATCTTGATTTGACTGAATGTCTTTGTTGTTCACTAAAAGAGGTTTTTGTGATATAATCTACTGAAACTAAAGATGCTTAATCCAGACACAGACAAAACGGAGGGAGAAAAGATGAAAGAATATGCGTCGCAAGAGATAGAAGTGAAATGGCAGAGAATATGGTCAGAACAAAAGGTTTTTGACACTCCACAACGCTCAGATAAGCCAAAGTACTATTCTTTGGTTATGTTTCCTTATCCGTCTGGTACACTTCACGTTGGACATGTTAAGAATTATGTTATAGGAGACATCATAGCAAGATACAAAAGAATGCAAGGCTATAATGTGCTTCATCCCTTTGGCTACGATGCTTTTGGCTTGCCAGCTGAAAATGCAGCAATTGCACACAAGATACATCCGAAAAAGTGGACTATCGAAAACATAGAGATAATTCGTAGTCAAATCAAGAAACTCGGAATAAGTTATGATTGGAATAGAGAGATCATTACGTGTACCGAGGATTATTATAAATGGACGCAGTGGATTTTCTTGAAATTATACGAAGCAGGTCTTGCATACAAGAAACCGGGTGCAGTTAATTGGTGCCCAAGCTGTCAAACCGTACTTGCAAATGAACAGGTCAAAGAAGGAAAATGTGAAAGATGTGGTACGACAGTGACAGTGAAGTATCTCGAACAGTGGTACTTTAAGATTACAAGCTATGCAGAAAGGTTGTTAAAAGGATTGGACGAGCTCAAGGGTTGGCCAGAGCATGTCAAGACGATGCAGAGAAATTGGATTGGTAAAAGTACGGGTGCAGAGATCGATTTTCCAATAGATGGCACAGAACAGAAGATCAGAGTATTTACTACACGTCCGGACACGATCTATGGGGTAACATTCATGGCAATTGCCCCTGAGTCCCCGCTAGTTTTGGAGCTTGTTACCGCTGACAAAAGAGCCGAAGTTGAGGATTTCTTAGCAAGGGTAACTCTTGAAGATAGATTCAAAAGGACAAGTTTAGAAGCTAAGAAAGAGGGAATATTCTTAGGGAGGTACGCAGTCAATCCCTTGACTGGTGAAAAGATACCCATTTATGTAGCCAACTACATACTTTATGAATATGGGACTGGCTCTATTATGGCAGTTCCTGGACATGATCAGAGGGATTTCGATTTTGCAAAAGAATATGGATTGCCAATAAGAATGGTTATAAAACCAAAAGATGGGGAATACAACATATACGAAAGACCGTACGAAGGAGAAGGAATAATCGTCAATAGCGGAGTCTTTAATGGTCTGGAAAGTTCAGAGGGTAGAGAAGAAATAGTAAGGTACATCGAAGAAAAAGGATACGGTAGGAGAAGCACTCAGTACAAAATAAGAGACTGGCTTATATCAAGGCAGAGATATTGGGGTGCACCGATTCCGGTTGTATATTGTAATAAATGCGGTATCGTCCCAGTACCAGAGAAAGATCTGCCTGTAAGGTTACCAGAAAACGTTGAATTTCTGCCAACAGGTCAATCACCACTTACATTGAGCGAGGAATTCAAACACACGACATGTCCAAAATGTGGTGGCCCCGCACATAGGGAAGTTGAAACGATGGATACGTTCGTTGATAGTTCATGGTATTATCTAAGATATGCTAACCCCAAGTTAGATGAAAAGCCTTTTGAAACGGAAGATGTCAATTACTGGCTACCCGTTGATCAATACATAGGTGGAGTCGAACATGCCATTTTGCACTTGTTGTATTCCCGGTTCATAACAAAGGTTTTGAATGACTTAGGATACATAGATTTTGATGAACCCTTTGAAAACCTCTTTACCCAAGGCATGATCTACAAAGATGGCTGGAAGATGAGCAAGTCGAAAGGAAATGTAGTTTCGCCTGATGACATGGTTGAGAAATACGGTGCAGATACACTGAGAATGTATATACTTTTCATGGCACCACCAGAGAAAGACGCTGAATGGAACGATGCAGGGATAGAGGGAATCCATAGGTTCATAAAGAGACTCTGGAACAATTACTACAAGGTCTTGAACCTACTGAATTCGAGTAACAGAGATCCTCACAACCTTACAAGTGAAGAGAAATCGTTGAGAAGGAAATTGCACAGCGTGATAAAAAAGATAAAAGAAGACATCGAGGGTGGGTTCAAGTTCAACACAGCTATAGCTGGCCTAATGGAATTCAACAATCAACTCATGGAGTATATTGACCACGTTCAAGACCCGAACTCTATGTTACTTGAGGAAATCGCTGAAAAGATTGCACTCATATTATCTCCATTTGCACCACATATGGCTGAAGAGATGTGGAAAGATCTTGGTAAAGATACATTGATAGTCAACGAAAAATGGCCCGAATATGATCCACAAGCACTTGAACAAGAAGAAATGACTATAGTTATCCAAGTTAATGGAAAAGTACGTGGAAAACTAGTCTTACCAGTGGATTCTTCAGAAGATGAAATTAAAAATGCGGCAATTAAACAAGTTTCCAAATCTGTAGAGGGGAAAACGATAACAAACATAATCTACGTGAAAGAAAAATTGGTAAACATCGTGGTCAAATGATAAAAGTAGCGTGATAGAAAACTGATGAGGGGGTATGAAAAGTGAAGAGGTTTTTATCGCTAATATTGTTGATGCTCTCGATCGCCTTATTTGCTCAGAGTGACATCGTTGCAGTTGTAAACGGTAAAAACATAACTATGGATGAGTGGAATAGGGAGGCAAACATCCAAAAACTGCTTATTGAACTGAAAACATCTAACGATACTTTCTATCAGATACTAACAACAACGCAAGAAGGCCTAGTTGTACTTGAGAAATACAAGTTAAAAATTTTGGATATTTACATCAGGAAATTGTTATTTATTCAGTTCTCAGAAAGCATGAAAGTTGCGCCAAAAGACGATGAGGTAAAGGCTGATGTGGACAAAGAAGTTAAGAACATGCTCTCCGACCTTAAGATGACTGAAGATGAGTTGAATGAATACCTCATACAACTAGGTATGGGATCGCTCAATGATTATAAAGAGAGGCTTTACTTTCAAAGAAGATATACATTGGCGCTTGCAAATGTTTATACAGAGTACCTCAAAAACGTGAAAATTACAGACGATGAAATGAAGGCGTATTATGATAAGAATAAGAGCAAATATACGATACCTACTCAATATGATCTTACAGTTTTTAAGATAAAGGATAAATCAATTGCCGACAGTGTAAGGCTAGACCTAAGCAAGGGAGCTAGCGTAGAAGATGTTGCCAAGAGATATAACCTATCAGGTTATATAAACGGTCTTGTGAATCAAAATGATACGTCTAAGATTCCTCAATCAATCTGGGTTTACGTTACAAATGCCCCTCGCGGTGCTCTCCTGCCAGTACAACAAGTGAGTGGGGAATGGTATGTTGTTAAAGTGAAAGATATAAAGATTGGAATGACTAAGACCTTCGATGAAGTTAAAGAAGATATAAGAAAAGAAATCCTGTCTCAGAAGCAAGCAAGTATCAACGATTTGATTGCTAAAGATTTCGATAATTTCGTAAAAAACTCAAAAATAGAGATCAAATATAAGAGTACCATTGTAAAATAGCTTGAAAAAAAGGCTATCATTTTGGAAAATAAAAATGGACCTAAATGATCTGCAGAGGAGTTCAGAGAGAAGTTAAGCATCTGGGAGGTAGTTAACATGAAGCTAAAGACTATTACAATGGAATGGACTGGAGACAGCCTTGTACTGATCGACCAGAGAAGGTTACCGTTTGAAGAAGTTTATGTCACATGTGCTGATTATAGATGCGTTGCTTTGGCGATAAAAGAAATGGTCGTTCGAGGTGCGCCTGCAATAGGTGCAGCATCTGCATTTGGGTATGTGTTAGGAGTTAAAGAACTGCTTAAGAAAAGCTATAGTTATGATCAAGTGTTATCCCAGATAAGAAGTATTAGAGAAGTTCTTGAACGCACAAGACCTACAGCAGTCAATCTTTTCTGGGCACTTGAACGAATGGAAAAAAAGTTGATGGAACATGGAAAGTACGAGGGATTGTTGAAAGTGGTTGAAGAGGAAGCGCTGAAAATAGCTAAAGAAGATATAGAGATAAACAAGGCAATAGGCCAAAACGGTGCCCAACTTCTGCAAGATGGTTTCACCGTGTTAACACATTGTAATGCTGGTGCCCTTGCAACCGTTGATTACGGAACGGCATTAGGCGTTTTAAGGGCTGCAAAGGAACAAGGTAAAAGGATAAAAGTCTTTGCTGATGAAACGAGACCATATCTGCAGGGTGCAAGGCTGACTGCTTGGGAATTGATGAGGGATGGATTCGACGTAACGCTTATCAGTGACAATATGTCTGGATGGGTAATGAAACAGGGAAAGATAGACGCAGTAGTGGTTGGTGCAGACAGAATAGCTTCGAACGGTGATGTTGCAAATAAGATAGGTACATATATGGTTGCAGTCCTTGCAAAAAGACATGGTGTGCCTTTTTACGTGGCTGCACCCATGAGTACGCTTGATCTGTCAATCGAGAGTGGCAACAATATTCCCATAGAGGAAAGGTCACATGAAGAAGTCACAAATTGTGGTGGCAGAAGAATTGCACCAAATAACGTGAATGTATACAACCCAGCTTTTGACGTTACTGATCATGAGTTAGTTAGTGCGATAATCACAGAAAAGGGAATTGTTTATCCACCATACAAGGAAAATCTTAAGAAACTTTTCGAGGAGTGATGCAGATGATAGATCTAAAACTACTTAGGAAATCACCGGAGATCTTTTATGAATCTTTGAGGAAAAGGAATCAAACTACCGAAATCATAGATCAGATAATCTCATTAGATAGAGAGTGGCGAAATTACTTGAACCAAGTGAACAATTTAAAGTCTAAAAGAAATGAACTCTCAAAGAACGTTGCCCGGCTAAAAGCAGAAGGTAAAGATGAGCAGGCAAACGATATAATATTGGAGAGTAAGAAAATAGGTGAAGAGATAACAGAACTGGAAGCAAGGCAGAGGGAACTTGAAGATCAAATGCTTGGCCTTGCACTTTACGTACCAAATACACCACACGAGAGTGTACCAATTGGTAAAGACGAGACAGAAAATGTAGAGATTAGACGCTGTGGAGAACCGAGAAAATTCGATTTTGAGCCAAAACCACATTGGGACCTGGGGACGGACCTCGGTATGCTTGATTTCGATAAGGGTTCGAAACTGAGTGGTTCAAGGTTCACAGTGATGTTTGACCAAATTGCGAAATTAGAGAGGTCAATTGCACAATTCATGTTAGATGTTCACACAAGTAATGGATACATAGAAGTAAACGTTCCGCATCTAGTAAAGAGAGAGACGATAACTGCAACGGGGCAACTGCCAAAATTTGCTGAAGAACTCTACACCTGTGAAAAAGACGATCTATTCCTCATACCAACAGCTGAGGTCTCCCTTGCAGCACTGCATATAGGCGATATCCTTGAGGAGAGTATGTTACCGTTGAAATATACTGCTTTCACACCCTGCTATCGTAGAGAGGCGGGAAGCTATGGTAAGGATGTGAGAGGGTTAATCAGGCAACATCAATTTGAGAAAGTGGAACTCGTATGGTACGTAAAACCAGAGAACTCGTTCGAGATACTTGAGCAGTTAACTCGTGACGCGGAAAAAATACTGCAGCTCTTAGGACTGCCATACAGGGTAATTACTTTATGCTCAGGTGATCTCGGGTTTGCCTCCGCGAAGACTTACGATATAGAGGTCTGGTTACCTTCATACAATGCTTACAAAGAAATCTCCTCTTGTAGCAACGATACCGATTTCCAAGCGAGAAGAGGAAGTATCAGGTACAGAACGAAGGATGGAAAGATAAACTATGTTCATACACTCAACGGTTCCGGATTGGCAATTGGGAGGACACTAGTTGCCATAATGGAGAATTATC
>DPIB01000190.1 GCA_003522805.1 Fervidobacterium sp.
ACTTCTTGATAAATTATGTTAAAGAGGCGCCCCTATATTTCCCCTTATATCCTCGAGAAGATTGGTTAGCTGCACTTACTCCAACCACATTTCCTACAACTCGTACACCCTTCTTGTTTTACTATGCTGTTTTTTGACAGACATGATGGACAGTATGTGTTTCCATCACTATCTACGTAGTAACCCTCGCTCCATTGAAGCCCATTGGCTGTCACGAATTTCTCTATTTCCTCAGCCGTCTTCACGGTTCCATCTATTACAAATGTATCAAAAGTCTCAGATGAGGTTTCTCCCCACAGTTCTACAAAGTCATCTATAGCACTCTTGATCTCTTTTGCCAGGGCTGGGGTGTATGTCCCTTTGACTTTTCTCAACTGTTCAAGAATTTCTTCTGCAGACACTCCTGCTCTAAGAGCTATTGAAGAGAGTCTTCCGATTGCCTCAGCTAATTCTGTACCGTTTGATAAGAAGATTTCAACTGCCTCACCATTATCATCGAAGCTTACGGTAATATACGTCGTACCAGTTTCGGTCTTCAACTTTCTTGTTACGCTTCGCAGAGTGTCTTTTCTGGGTTTTGGCCTTAATTTGTGTTTTTCGTCAAGTACGAAGAACTGTACTTTTGGTGCATCTTTTGTCCTCAGTGTTTTCGTTGATGTCAAAACTTGAGATTGCAATGAACCATCTCTGTAGATGGTAAGTCCTCTAATGTTCAGTTTCATTGCTTCAAGGTATATATTTAAGACATCTTCTTCTGTTGCTGTATTTGGCATGTTTATCGTTTTGGATATATTGTTGTCTACGTACCTTTGGAACGCATCTTGCATCAATAGGTGATCTATAGGTGAGATATCCATAGCTGTTACAAACACTCTTTTTACATCTTCAGGCACTTCGTCAAATGAACTTAGAGCACCAATTTCAACAAGCTTGTCTTTTATTTTGTCAAGGATTTCTGGACTAAGCTTGGATTCCAGAATCTTGTTTATATAAAATAGAGCTTCCTTTGTTCCATCATGCTTGTTCATATATCTTACGTAAGCAATTAGAAAATTCGGTTCAAGACCACTGCTTGTATCTGCTATATTTGATATTGACCCCGTCGGTGCTATAGTGAGCACTGCCACATTTCTTTTAGCTCTCTTCGATTCTTTCATAACCCTTCTTAACTCATCATCAAATCTACTCATCCCCATTGCAAAAGGTGCAAAATTTTCCTCCTTTGCATACCTACTCTTTTCAAAGAGTGGAAAATTGCCCTTCTCTTGTCCAAGTTTGTTGGATTCATCATGAGCATGCAGTGCCATGAATGCCGTCATATCAGCTGCAAATTGCCGAGCTTCTGCTGAATCATAAGGTACGTCAAGATGATAAAGAAGATCAGCGAATCCCATGATACCCAAACCGATTCTTCTGCTGTTTCTGACTGCTTCAGTTATCTTTTCTAACGGAAAGACATTAACATCGATGATGTTATCTAAAAATCTCACAGCTAATCTTGATGCCTGTGCAAACGCCTTCCAGTTAAACTCTCCACTCATATAGAACTTTGCAACATCTATCGAACCCAAATTGCAGGCTTCATATGGTGCAAGACCTATTTCACCACATGGATTTGTACTCTCAATTTGCATTTCAGGATACATTGCATAATACTTGTTCATTTCACCCAAGAAGGCCAAACCTGGGTCACCAGTTTTCCAAGCATTCTTAGCCATTCTATCGATTATGCTTCTTATCTTTACTCGTTTTTCTCCAGGATATTTTGGATGCCTTAGTTCTATTTCACCATCTTCCATGTAGAGCCTAAGTAATTCTTCCTTATCCATTGGAATTCCAACTGATATATTGAAGAACTTCAAAACTTTTTCTCCATCATTCCCTTCCTTAGCGGTAATGAACTCTTCAATATCAGGGTGATCTATATTTAAGATACCCATCAGTGCTCCACGCCTTCTATAACCTTGTTCAACAACACCAACTGCAGAATTAAAGACGTGCATGAAAGATACAGGTCCACTTGCTTGACCATGCGTTCCAGCGACAAAACTGCCTTTTGGTCTGAGTTTTGAAAAATTACTACCTATTCCTCCTCCAGCCTTTGTGATAAGTGCGTACTCTTTAACTGCATTGAAGATATTCTCGATACTGTCTTCTACAGGAACGACAAAACAAGCTGAAAGCATATGTAGATGGTTTCTAGAATTGTATATTTGCTGGTACTCTTCAAGAGTCATATCTTCAATAGGCTTCCAAAGTAGTGCATAGTCTGCACCCATTCCAGCATTGAATAGCGTTGGACTATTAGGGATGAAAATTCTAGACAACATGAAATTGTAGAATATCTCCTCCCAAGACTTTATTACCTCAAGTTTTTCAGCTCCTGTACTGTTCTCTAAGTTCGGATTGTTAACAAGCTCAGCAGTTGCAACAACTCGGGCTACTCTTCTACACACATCAGACCACTCTTTTTCGAGAAAATCTCCTGCAGGTGTCTTGAGGAAATACCTTTCGGTAAGAATCTTATAAGCGTTTTTCGAAGGTTCCACATGTGACCAATAATTCATAAGGGAATACAAATCAGTGAGTTCTTCCATAATTTTTCCTCCCCACTCGTCAAGATTAATGAGATTGATCAATGAAATTAGTCAGGTTAATATGCTTCAGCTTATAAAGAGAATTGACACAACATACTCCGTGTTACGCTGTGTATTATACCATAGGTAGTATTTTATACAAACCATACTCAAATTATAGACACATGAGATTTGAAAGGAACGAAGAAGAAAAGGATAGTTATTTCCTATACGTGGCTGAATAGAGTGCTAAATAAGGGATTGACACAGAGTAACATATTATTCAAGCGGTCCAGTAGCTCTTTCATCTTTTCCTCTGTTATATTTTCAGGGAAGTAGATACGAAAAGTGCCTGCTAATTGTGGGAGCTTAGACTATAAGAAGGGAGGATTCTCATTGCTACACGCCTTTCATTGTATGAAGTGATAAAATGTTAAAACAACTAGCTTGATTTAGAATATGAGCAACATATCCCAATAGGTGGAAAAATGAAAGAAATTCCATGTTTTGAGGTATACAACTTTTCTGATTAAATAGTAACAGTACCGGTAACGTTACCACTTCAAGATGTAGAACGGCTGCAATATTTCTTTGATGAGTCTCGCCAAAACAAAGAGTAGGAGAAGGGAGTCTTTGTATGCGCATATATGGTGCGGATTATTATCCGGAACATTGGGATCAAGAGATATGGGATGATCACATCAAGATGATGAAAGAGTATGGCATCGATTGGGTAAGGATTGGGGAATTTGATTGGGCTATCGTTGAACCAACAGATGGTGTTTTTGACTTTACACTTCTTGATGAAGCAATCAAGAAACTGAAAGATAGCGGTATTAAAATCATTCTTGGTACGCCTACTACAACACCACCTGCGTGGCTCGTCAAAAAATACCCAGAAATTCTTCCGATAGATCATTCTGGAAGAGTGAGAGATTTCGGTAGTAGACGCCATTATACACCAAATTCTCCAATTTACAGGCAGTACGCGACCCGTCTAACTGAAAAATATGTCCAGCATTATTTAGATGTTGCAGACATGTGGCAAGTTGATAATGAATTCGGTTGCCATGGTACAACGTACTCGTTTACGGAGAGTGACAGAATAGCATTTATTAAATGGCTGAAAGACAGATACGAGGCTTTGGATAACTTGAATAAGGCTTGGGGGACGATCTTTTGGAGTCAGGTCTACCGTGACTGGGACGAGATAACTTTTCCCTTGAACACACCAACATTTGAGAATCCTCATCAGATGCTGGATATTTATAGATTTATGTCTGACAGTAACATCGATTTCATGAATGCACAGATAGAAATCATCCGAAAGTACTCCGACAAACCGATTACTCACAATTTTATGGTAGATTTTATGGACCTTGATTATAGAAGAATGGCAAAGTATATCGATCTTGTTTCATGGGATAACTACATCTCGACCGATGACTACGAACCTTTCAGGCAGTCCGCAAATCATGTACTCATGCGTTCGTTGAAAAAGTCTCCATTTTTGATCATGGAGCAACAACCGGGACGCGTTAACTGGAAATTGAGGAACGAAAATTATCCTGGCAATTGTTTGGCTATGTGGACAAAACAAGCATATCTGGATGGAGCGCTTGGTGTAATGGTCTTCCGGTTTGACCAAATAAGATTTGGAGCTGAGCAATTCCATACTGGATTGCTCGATTATTCAGGGAGACCAACTCAAAGGTTGAGTGAATTTTCAAAAGGAAAGTCAGAAACAGATGGTACAATAGAAGTGGTTCGACAAGTTGCTATATATTTCGATTACGAAAATGAGTGGATTCATAGAATAAATCATGTAAACAAGGAGTTCAAGTATTGGGACAGTGTAGTTGAAATATACAAAGCTGTGAGAGAGCTTGGTTACAATGTTGATTTTGTTTTTGCAGACGATGATATTGAAGAGTACGATATACTGATTGTACCGTATGCATTCAAGATAGGGGAAGGTTTTGCAAATATGATCTCGGATTTCAAAGGTCCTGTTTATATGACGTGCATGAGCGGTCTTAAAGATGAGAAGAACTGGATTGTCAAAAGGGCTCCAGATAATCTAATCGAAGAATTTGGCGTAGAAGTTGTGGATTTTGGTGCCATACGTGAGAAAGAATTTTTGCTTCATAATGTACCACATCATGCAAAATACTGGCAAGATGAGGTAGAATTATATGGAGCACAAGTGCTTGGTACATTTACTGACGGCATGCCTGCTTTGACATTAAACGTTCTCAATGGAAAGGAAAGGTTCTACATAGCAACTGTTGTAGATAAGCATACTTGGATAGAGCTTTTGCATGATAAGCTACCTCTGAAAGTAGTTGGTACTGATGTTCAATTTGCTGAGGATAAAAGCAATATGTACGTTCTGAATCTGAGAAATGAGCACAACATTGTCTATGTTGATTCACAAAAGCTTGTTTTAGAGGCATTTGAATTGAAAAAGCTGGCAAAAAGAACATAACTGGTACAGTTGTCAAATCTGGCATTTGGAGGTGAAAGGATTTGAAGAAATTTGTTACCATTAGAGATGTAGCAGCTACTGCAGGCGTTTCCATAAACACAGTCTCAAGAGCACTC
>DPIB01000084.1 GCA_003522805.1 Fervidobacterium sp.
ACCATTAGTCCTTGCAACCGCTTTCTTAATCCCCTTTTCTCTCATCCTTGCGGCATATTTGTACTTCATACCATTGAAGAGGAGAATATTCTTCTTTCCTAACTCTATGAGATGTTTAGCAGCTTTGTACCCGCCGTCTTCATCGTCTGTGTAAATGTAGTTTGTCTTTATGCCTTTCAATTTACTTCCCATGATTACATTTGGTATGTGCTTTTTCACGAGTTCTGCTATATCATCAGTTCTTTTCTGAACAGCTGTTATTATAAGGCCATCGACTCTTCTTTGTAGTAACATATTTATAGCATTGACTTCGTTTTCGTAGTTCCTGTCGGTATTAACCAATATTATGCTGTATCCATTCTTTCTGGCTTCTATCTCTATGCCCTTCACTACTTCTGCATAAAATGGATTTGAGTTATCCACGACAACAACACCAAGTATTTTAGTCTTTTTTGTCCTGAGTGAACTGGCAGCAGAATCCTTCGTATATCCCAATTCTTCTGCTATCCGTAGTATTTTCTCCCTCGTCTCTTTTCTCACATAACCAGTACCTGAAAGGGCCCTTGATACCGTTATAACCGACAATCCGGACTGTTGTGCAATGTCCTTGATTGTGACGAATCTTCTTTTTGTCACTTGAGGTTTTCCTCCTCTATATCCTTGACTTTCGTTATTGCATTGTTGAGAAAGCCTTTTCGCCATTCTTCGAGTCCTTCCGTAAACTCCATGGTGAGCCACCTTTCTATCATATCACAAGCCTGTTCTGGAGCAAGGACCCATCCGCCCATCGTTAGTACGTTTGCATTGTTTATTACCTTTGCCATTTTGGCTGTATAGCTTCCTTCCACTGCAACTGCGTATATACCTTTGAACTTATTTGCAACTATAGACATACCTGCACCTGTACCACATATGAGTACGCCGCGATCAAATTCACCAGACTGTATCTTATTTGCCACTCTTGGTGCAACTTCATAAAATGGGAGCCAATTTTCCAAATCCTTTGTCCCAACGTCTTCTACGTAATATCCTTTATCTTCGAGAAATTTCTTAATCGCTTCTTTTAAACTAAAACCAGATTTATCCGCACCTATAACCAACTTCTTCTCTTCTTTGCACTCAGCCATTTGTCATCACTCCTCAACTATTCTAATAGTTTCTCCGATATTCGCGTTAGTGGTATCTATTTTTGATAGTAATCTTTGTATGCCACTTTCTTTATTGGTTCAAAGCCAAGCCAATTCATGAATTCGATGATTTCTGCATCGTACGTGCCTTTGACAATTGGAAAGTGGTGCTCCAGCTTGTTTATCATTATAGTGTTGACTAGATCCAATGCATTTATGTCTTCATCCATGAATCTAAGTTTACCCAGCCAACCTCTACTACCATCGTAATCAGGCTTCGATGGTGAGTCGAAGAACTCGCCAGTTAGTACGTAGTATCTGTCGAGATTGTTACTCAATCGAGCTATTGTGACTGGCATGTCGTCGAATTTCATAGTTGTCACGGGTGCCATCGTCAACCATCCCTTTTCCGGGTCTTTTGGACTAGGATTGAAATGTTTTTCCAGTGAGAGTGTACCAGGCTTTGCGTAGAACTTGTTACCTATACCACAATGCCAGAGAAATATGGAATTATCTTGCCTATCGAAATCCGACATATCCATTAGTATAGCAGGATAGTCTGCAATGTATTCCAATATCTTCATACTGATGAGACTAACGATATCACCCTCACAAACTGTTGTGTTCATCTCTTCGGACAAGAATGCGTAAGATGCACATGGAACCATGCCAAGTTCCGCTCTAAACCTAGGCCAACAGCTTATCGCAAATCCGTCGTAATCTCCTTCTGCCTTGATTTCTCTAATTGTGTTGATCAGTGTAGCCATCTTTGTGATCGTATTTTGCGCGTATGCATCGCTTATTACATATTTCGATTCAATTTCTTTGACAGTATCTTTGATCTTTTCGATTGGCTGATTGAAAAATCGTGTTTTCAAATCCCCAAATTCCATTTCCTCTACACTCACATCCAATTTGGCTTTAAGTACACGTGGGTCGTAGAATAGATTATCGAATCCGGGTGCCCTGCCGCCGACCAACAGGAATTTTGAGCCACGTATGTTCTTTATTGCCCTTAAAGCCCTCACAGTTACCTCAAATCTTCTTTTGAATAGTTCATCGTCTGGATAACCATAGAACCATTTTGCATCTTTGTTTAGATAGAACATGAATCTGTCAAGCTCGCTCATGTTCAAATTCATATTGCAAAACGAATTTAGTGGTAGTGGACCAGATTTAGTTGATTCCGGAACTGCCCATAGACCTATGTATCCACTGAACTGTGCAAGTTCTTGGATAAGAAACCCTGATGAAAATGAGGTGGATTGGATGAGCAACAGATCTACAGCTTCCCTCTCCATCTCTTTCTTGGCATCTATCGCATCAACTTTTGTAACGACGAAATCCTTTCTATAGTAGAAATCAAAGTCCATTTCTTTTGACAATGCCTCTAATCCTTCGATTGAACGATTATAAACCTCTTGCTTGTTACCTCTGTAGTTCAACTGTATTAGTCCCAAAAGCCCTATCTTGAGCTTTTTCATGCGATATCACCTACTTCTTCGAATAATTTCTTCCAGACTGATTCTTCTCTATAAAAGACAGGGGGATAACCAAGTGTTGCTAAAACCTTATGCCTTCCACCACCGTATCGCTCACCACTCCACATGTGTACCCAGATATCTGGTGGAAGTATGACTTCCCACTCTTCAGTATTTGGTTCTAACACGGGTGCAACGAGTAGATCTTTACCAAATAAGTACTCGTACTTGCACTCTTCCATGTTATCAACGATACTTTCCATATTGTAAAGAAGATTAAGTGGCATGATTATAGGTTCGAATTTATTGCAGTAATTCTCAACGAGCGATTTGATGTAAGGTTTGAGTTTTGCATGTACAACCGACATCTTAGCAAAATGTAGTAGAGTTTCCTCGTCTGAATCAAATTGCCAATTTTCATCGGGCCAGTTCCCTTCATGCGTCCGCATGACAGGTGTAAACGCTGCCTGTTCCGCCCATCTCATGAATAGTTCCTTTGTTCTCTTCGTCCAAATGAGTTCCGGGACGTTCTTTGCGAACGTTGTGTATCCACCAATATCGGAGTGCGTTAATCCTATACCAGACATCGTCATCGAAAGCGCTGCAACGATCACGGAAGGCAGTCCATCGTCTTTTGACCAATTGACGAGTTGATCCCCATGCCAGAACAATGTTGAGTATTTCGAACTACCAAGTCCACCAGCACGCATGAAAAATGCAACATCTCCGATTCTACCTGTTTCTTCCACTGCCTCTCTATTTACCTTTGCCCATTCCACTGGATATCTGTTGTGATACAACTGAGCAGAACTACCATCGTACAACACAGCGTCTGTGGGGAGATACTCACCAAAATCTGCCATCCAACCGGAAAGGCCTATTCCTATCATATTTTGCTTTATGACGTTCTTTATCCATTCTCTCGTTTCAGGATTTGTCAGATCAAGCACAGCAGCTGGAAATGTAGTAACAACGACGTGATACTCAGAACCATCCGCTTTTTTGACTAATAATCCCTTTTTTGATGCCTCTTGATACAACGAGCCTTCCAATGCTAAGAATTGATTTATGTAGCCGAGTGTCCTTATTCCCATCTCATCGAGTTGTGATATTGTATCTGGTAATTCTGGATAGAGTGTACTATCGTATACCCAATTCCACATGAGTTGTTTACCGAACGTTGTAACTCGTTTCCCTTCCCAATCTTGAATCCACATACCTGATATTTTCAATCCTTTTTCAAGTGCCTTCTTAATCTTCGGTATGACAACGTCCGTACCACCTTGCAATCCCAATATTACACCGTCATAGATCCAATCTGGTAGCGTTGGTGGGATACCTAACATGCGTGTTAGTTCAACGGTGGTATCGTGCAAAGAACTGCACGAGCCAAATGATATCTTCTGTGGAATGTTGTGTATCTCAAGTTCGTGAAAAGCATTATGAGAAAAGTCGAATTCCATGTATGAATAATCATTCACTATGCAGTAGTAGTTTCTCGAAGAGATATAGGTAGGTTGAGGAAAATACGTTGTCCACCAATCACCACCAGCATTGTCTTTGAAATTGGCGAAGTGCGTTATCAGGTCTTTCTTATTCCTTCCAACGCCTTGTTCGGAACTCCACAGTGGTACTCTCTTACCACGCAGATTTAGATGCGAATACTGCTCTCCGCAACCATAAATTTCCTCATTTTCAAATGCTGGAATGTGTATCCATAACCTATTCAATCCTTCGCTAAAACTTTCTATATTTATTTCTATCGTTTCCGGATTGTTGCCTGTATAAAGGAAAGTGCAGACCAATCGCTCACCGGAATCTGAGTAGAATTCGCATTTTAACTCACCCTCTCTTGGATGTCCGCCTCTTGATTGTGAGTTTGAGATAACGCTGAATTTTCTCAGTGGTATCTTAGAGCCGTAAAATTTTTGTATGTCGAAATTTCCATGGTGCATGCTGAAATTGTCCTCGCCTCTTCCAACGTAGAATAATGGAAATTCTTGCGAATGCTTCAACAGAAAGTCACTACAAGAGAAGACAAGCACATTTGAATCACACTTTACATCCAACTTTCTCACCTCTTTCATCATATTTCATCATACGTGACTCGCAACTCTTGCACAGTAGATATAGGAATAAAACTAAGCCTTAAGATTCAACAAATCAATTGCATTTTCGTATATATCCTGTGCAGTCATATGGTACTTTTTCAGTAAGAAGTCCGTGAGACCTACCTCACCAAAGTGGTCTTGAACACCAACTCGTCTCATCGGAACAGGGTAGTTTTCAGCCAACACTTCGGCAACAGCACTTCCCCATCCGTTTATTATGTTGTGATTTTCGGCAACTACTATTTTCCCAGTTTCTCTTGCCGCCTTTATTATTGTTTCTTTGTCAACAGGTTTGAGTGTGTGCATGTTCAGCAATCTGACACTTATTCCACGTTCTTCAAGCATGCGTGTTGCAATCATCGATTGGCCAACCATCAAGCCGGAAGATATGATCGTAATATCACTACCATCTTTTAGGGTAGCAATCTTTCCAATTTCAAATTGCATATCCTCATCGAAGAATCTTTCCTTTCTTCTTCTATACATCCTTGTGTAAACAGGCTTTGGATGGTAGATTATCTGTTCAAATAATGACTTAAACTGGACTGCATCGGCAGGTTCCACAATGACAATATTGGGCAAAGTTCTCATTATTCCGGCATCCTCAAAGCTCATGTGGGTACCACCATTCAATTCAGCAGTCACTCCAGGGTCTGTGCCCATGAGTTTTACAGGTAAGTCTGCGTAAGCAATCGATATGGTTATTTGATCAAATGCCCTCCTTGTGGAGAACGGTGTGAATGTGTGCGTAATTGGAATCATACCCATATTTGCAAGCCCTGCGGCTATACCCATCATGTTTGCCTCTGCCACTCCAACATCTATGAACCGTTCTGGGAACAATTCTTTGAATTTGAGTGTTCCATCTGACCTTGCAAGATCTGCGTTGAGTACAACGACCTTCTTGTCTTTACTAGCCAGTTCAAAGAGTAATTGGCCATACACGTCCCTCAGTTCTCTTTCATCATATGTAGGTTCAAGCTTTGTATTCATCATATCGACTCACTTTCCTTTCTCAACATCTCAATAGCTCTCTGCCATTCTTCAGCACTAATCGACATGTTGTGTGAGGTCACTTTACCCTCTGCAAAGTATGCACCTTTGCCTTTTGTGGTATGTAGTATGATCATCGTAGGTTTTTCGTCTTGAGATTTACCTTCCATTATTGCATCGTAGATCTGCTCGACGTTATGGCCGTCTACTTCGATCACATTCCAATTGAATGCTCGCCATTTATCTGCAAGTGGTTCGAGGTTATTCACTTCTTTTATGTATCCATCTATTTGCATCTTATTGTAGTCGGTAAGTACAATTAAGTTGTTTAATCTGTTGTGAGATGCGAACATGGCCGCTTCCCATATCTGGCCTTCTTGGGATTCCCCATCACCGATGATCGCATAGACGTAGTTATCCTTGTTGCAAATCTTTGCAGCAAGTGCCATACCAACTGCTGCAGATAGTCCTTGACCAAGTGAGCCAGCGGTCATATCGACACCAGGTGTCTTTAATCTATCGCAATGGCTTGGTAAGTTTGTATCTGGCTTGTTCAATGTATCTATCCATTCGTACGGAAAGTATCCAAGATCAGCGAGCACAGAGTACAATGCCGGCCCAGCATGACCTTTTGACAGGACGAAGAAGTCTCTGTCTTCCCATTTTGGGTTTTTTGGATCTATTTTCATGACCTTGTAGTACAGTACGGCTAATGCATCAGCTATAGACAGAGAGCCGCCTATGTGTCCAACACCTAGTTTACCTATCATCTCGATCGTTATCATTCTTATACGCAAAGCCTTCCTCTTTAAATCTTTGACTTCTCTCTCGGTTAATCTCAATCTGAATTCCTCCCTCCTAAGAATTTGAAACAATGAAATTAGTATATTGCCTTAAGCAGTTGCAACACGTCTTCATAGTTCATGTCTCCCGGTGTTAGTTTTATGATATTTGCTTCCATCGAGACTTTAGCTATGTCTTCAAGTTCCTCGAACTTTACATTGTATTCCCTCAGTCTCGTTGGAAATCCTGATTCACTCACGAGGTTTTCTATCTTCATCGAAAGTTCTTCTATGTCTTTCATACCCAAGTACATGAGCATCTCATCCATCTTTCTTCTTACATGTGGATAGGTCCAGAGTACCAATCGGGGGAGTGTCAATACAACTGCCAATCCATGCTCTATACCATAAAAGCTTGTTAGAGGAAAACTAATTGCGTGTGCCGCAGTTGTTCGTGTCTGGCTGAATGCAATACCGGCAATTGTTGCTGCCAGCGCCATGTTATTTCGTGCATCCTTGTCGCCATTGATCGAATTGATCAAGTTTTCAAAGATCATCTTCGTTGCCCTCAGTGCAAGACCTTCTGTATATGGCTGCGAGCTCTTTGCCCAGTAGCTTTCTATTGCGTGCGTCAATGCATCTAAGCCTGTCGAAGCCGTTACACGTGGTGGCATCGAGTAAGTCAATTGTGGGTCTATGACAGCTGTATCAGCCCAGAACTGATCACTTGTCATCGGCTTTTTGATAGACTCATGTGTAAACACACCTACATTCGTAACCTCACTTCCAGTTCCTGCTGTTGTTGGAATCAACACAAGGGGAAGTCTTGAACTAAATTTCTTTGTACCAAGTAGGTAGTCTTCTATCCTCCCACCGTTCGAAAGCAATGCACTAACCGCCTTACTTGTATCGAGTGAACTTCCTCCTCCGATACCGATGATGCCATCGATCGATGCATTTGAATATGCATCGACTATATTATTGACAAGTGTGCAAGATGGATTGGGTTCTATACCGCTAAATATCTCACATTCTGGGAAGATATGCTGCAATGTATCTACATACCCAAGCCTCTGAACAACTGGATCGCATATGACAAGCACCCGCTTGGCTGATATGTACTTTCCAACTTCATTTAACTTCCCTACACCGTAAACTACCTTAACCGGATTACATATTTCAAAACTTTCAAAAGTTGAAGGATTTGAATTTACCATAAAATCACCCCATTGACTTATGTAATTGACTATATATAGCTGACTATACAATACATACAATTGATAAAACTTTAATTCAGTTTGTTGGTTTATAGCTGTTTCCATAATTTCTTCTAATGAGTAAATACGCGCACAAGAGAATTATTATCATCCCAGTTATCTGGACTATCGATAGCTTCTCATCAAGGAAGATAAATGAGAAGGTTGAAACATACACGGGCATCAACAAGAGTACACTTCTCACAAGCCAGACCGGGAATTTACGCAGTGAATCATAGTAAGTAACGTATATTAAGAACTGACCAATTCCTGCAATTGTCAAAGCAGTCGTTGGACCATTAAAACCTAAATGACTGAATTCTTCTGCTCTTACACTACTACCTGAAAAAATTACAAAGAATATAAGTGTAAATAGATTGTTGTAGAAGGCTATCACGTTGTCTGAGACTGGATTCGACTTATCTTCCTGTACGCTCCTGATCAGAAAGGCATTAATTGATATAAAAAGCGCGCTGAGCAAGAACAACAAATCTGCGACGTTTAACGTGAATTGTGAGAGCTGCAACCCTGAAACGAGAAAGACTCCAACCAACATGAGTATCATCAATATCAACTCACCAAAAACTACCTTCTGACCAAGTAAGAAAGAAATTAGCGTTGAAAAGAGTACATCAGACCTTAGCAATATAGAGCCTTTTGATGCACTTGAGTACTTAAAACCAATGAATGCAGTGAAATCGAGTAGGAATCCAAGTAGTCCTATGAGCACCAAACGGGGAAAAACATGTTGCACCTTAAACAAATTCATTATTTCCTTACGATGCCACATGTAAAGAACCATGACGGCGAGTACGAAGAGTCTGATGAAAATGCCTGTAAATGTGACGGAAAATGTTGATAATGCAAGCTTATTTGCGATGTAATACGTCCCCCATACGACGACAAGTATCGCTAAGCTCAATTTACTCTTTCCAACCATTTGGCTATATCAATTCCTTTCTCAGTTTTTCTAATTCACTTTCAGTAATTTTCCCAGATTCCCGTTTCTTGTTGAGAAATGCAATGAGTTCTTTATGGACATTCGGCTTGAGCGGGTATTTCAATGCAGCCCAGACTCCGAAAACTAACAATATAATTGGACCAATTGCCAATATTACCCTTATCGTGGTGATGACACTTTGTGGTTGGACTGGAATTTCATCGCCCACTGGATTTATGTAACCGGCCAATCCTAATATCAAAAGTATGAACGCTTGAGCCAATGCTGATGCGATCTTTCTTAGAAATGTTGCCATCGAACTAAGCATGCCTTCTCTCCTATCACCGAATTTCAGTTCTCCAACATCTGTCACGTCACCAAGTATCGTATGAGGCATAACCGCAACGGCAGAAACGCCAGCACCTATGATGGCAGAGAATGCAAATAAAACGATGTTAGACCAAGATGGTTTAATGATGAATGTCAAAATTCCACCAATTGACCACACCATTGCACCAATTACGTAGGCAAAATTCTTACTCTTCTTACGTGCTATTACCGCATAAACAGGTATGAATACTATTTCAGTTATGAGTAACACGCCGAGTACAATGGATACCATCGATGGTTTACCCATGTAGTATTTCATGTAATATGGGAAAATAATAGATACGGTGTCAATTGCCAGATAGGCAAATAAGTACATTGCCAAATATGTTCTAAACGTCTTTATTTTCAAAGGCTCTATTATCAGATCTCTGAAACCAAATTTTGTAGCAGCAGGTGTAAAGTTCTTCTCCTTTGTGAAGGCGAATACACCAAGGTAAGGTAAGGCGAAGAATAGCCCAAATATCGAAGCCATAAGTAGATATCCCTTTTTCACATCGCCCGCTGCTTGTACGATCATCATAGGTAATACGGCACAAAGTAAAGAAGAAAGGAGTGAGAACACAAGTCGCAACGAGTTTATTGATGTCCTTTCGTTGTAGTCCAACGTAATCTCGGCACTCATAGCGGTGTATGGTACCAAAACCATAGTAGTTACAGTACTTAAGAAAAGATATGAAAAGAACGCATACAAGAACCTTGCAAATACACTTTGAAAACTCACAGGATACCAGACCATAACAAACGATAGAAATATGAAAGGTACACCTGCAAGAAAGTAAGGCCTTCTCCTCCCGAACCTTGATTTTGTACGGTCAGTTATAAATCCCATGATAGGGTCTGTGAATGCATCCCAAATCTTGCCAATTAAGAATATCAAAGAGGCGTACGACGCAGGGATTTTCACGACATCTGTGAGGAATATC
>DPIB01000001.1 GCA_003522805.1 Fervidobacterium sp.
AGAGAAGGAACTACTAACATGTCCTACTTCTTCCGCGAACCAGGTTTTGTCACCGGTATTCCTGATTTGCACAACAGGCAATTGTCTGATGTGTACATAGGAAAATCAAGCTTGAGTAGATAGCTGTACGGCTTTTTAAACGGTGTTTCTTTGCCACTCCTATTTATGATGGACGCATATCCAATTATTTCAGAACCAAATGATTTTACGACCTCTTCAACTTCAAAAGTGGATTTGCCTGTTGTAACAACATCTTCTACTATGATGACTTTATCTCCTTGGTCAAGTTCAAACCCTCTTCTCAACTTCATTTGGTTATCTTCTCTTTCTGTAAACATCACTTTAGCGCCTGTATGTTTTCCAACTTCGTATGCAACAATAATCCCACCGAGTGCTGGGCCTATTACGACATCAGGCTTGAGTCCAGACTGGATTATCTTTTCCGCAATCATCCGCCCTATAATCTCTCCATATTTAGGATATTCAAATATCTTCGCACATTGTACGTAAAACTCTGAATGCAGTCCGGAAGACAAAATGAAATGCCCTTTCAACAATGCACCAGTTTTTTCAAGTATTTCCATTACTTGTTTTTCCATGCTGACACCTTCTCTTCAATCTGTGATTTGATTTCAGCAATCTTCTGAGCTGGGTCTTTCGACTTGTACACTTCTCTGCCAAGTACAGCAAAGTTGGCAATTCCAAGTACATCCCACAGACTAACTGTATCCACTTGGTCATCGCTTTTCTGCTCCATACGTATGCCAGGAACAAGTATTTGTCCACCGATACTCTTTCTTAACTCAATAGCCCATTTACCAGGTAGCACAAAAGAAGAACCAAGCTTTGCAAGTTCTTCTATCAATTGCCTATAATCTTCCAACTTGCCTGGCATAGAAGTGAGCTTTATGACTGAGAACACGTATTTATCTGTTGAATCAAGTGCAGTAAGTACACTTTGAATTCCACTGTTGGCATGTACGGTGAATCCTACTATTGCAGGGTGATCCCAGCTCTTAATCGACCTTGCAACTGTGCTCGGTATATCCGAAAATTTCAGATCTAATATGACCTTTAATCCCTTATCTGCCAAGAAATCCAGTATACCTTTGCCCTTGATAGCCAAGTTGTGACCTACCTTGACATACTCAAAAGAACCATATCTTTCTATAAATTCTTCAGGATTTTCCATATCCAAACTCAAAACTGGTTGAGTTCGATATGTTAAGCAAGAAGATGTATCCTGTGAATAAAAAGAAGAACCTTCTGTGCAACTCATCATCATATCAAATCCCTCCAATCACTTTTTTAAGTTTTCTAAGATATACTTGCCTATCCGAGAAATTATCTGTTCATCTTGGAAGATGGCGCTTCCAATACTCACAGCATCTGCGCCAACTTTCAACAACTGCTTTGCGTCTTCTTCTTTGTAAACACCACCGGAAGATATGATGTAAATATCAGACAATTTCTTTCTCACTTCGTACACAGCTCTTTCAGCTATGGGAAGTAAATTGGGGCCTGATAAACCTCCAAGTAATATTTCACCATCATCGTTAAACATGAGTCCTCTTATTGTATTTATTACAGTGACACCATTCCAGCCAGATTGTGCTGCCTTCTCCACCAAATTTTCAATGAATCCCCCTTCGATACCGAGCTTGGCTATGAGAAATGTATCAGGCAACTCTTTTCTTATTTCTACAAGTAGACTTTGCCATTCAATCAAATCTGTGACCATGGAAAGCCCACCTTTACTAACATTTGGACAAGAAAAGTTGTATTCAACGGCTATGAACTTATGCAAATACGGTTTTACTTTCTTTGTAACTTCGATGTATTCTTGATAATTGTCTCCTCCAAGGCTAAGAATCACATTTGTCTTCTTAAAAAGAAATTCATATTCACCATTCTCCAGTGCATCCAAAAATTGATCGATGCCAGGATTTTCAAGACCAATTCTATTTATCATGTAACCATCCCTTGCATACATACGTGGTGGAACGTTTCCAGATTTCTTGTTGTAAGTTACAGTTTTCAATGTGTAAGCACCTACATATTTCCAAGGGAAACCATCGATCTTTGCATATTCACCAAACCCACCAGGGCCTGAGGCTATTATCAACGGGACTTTCAAGTTTAGTTTTGAAAGCATATCTCATCACCTCTAAATATGGGGCCATCGCTACACACATGCTTGATGCCATTCTTTGTCATTACTGCACACGACTTGCAAGCACCTATTCCGCATCCCATATATTCGTTATACGATACGTAGACAACCTTTCCTCCCTCACCTGTGAGTTTTTTAATACCTATCTTCTCCATCATCTTTGAACCAGTTATGAAGACCCAATCGTACTTTTCAAATTTCAGCTTATTCAATAGCTGTAGATATGCATCATCCCCAATATGAAATTCCATTTTATCGTTGCTCACAGCAGATATAAAATCTTTATTCAATGGAGCCTTTGAGCATACATGAAGCGAGATGTCAAAATGTTCCGAGAGATGGATACCTTCTACGATGCAAGAAGGTGCAACAACTACAACACCGTTTGATGATAACGGGATAAATGGTTTTCCAAGTGGTCCAATCACCTCTAAGGGAGTAGTTGTTTCAACTATGTATTTAGAACCCTCACCAACAGTTTTTACAGAAATGGCCAAATTGTCCTTAAACTTTCCTATTGTGAATGGCTTACGCGTTAGTCCATGAGAATCTACACCTATCATCACAAACTGACCTGGTAGGAAATCAATTTTTTCATTAAAAGTAATTAGAAAAGTGTCCTCAGTAACGCCGACACATCCTCTCTTTGTAAGTAAGTGTTTCTTAATCGTCTCAGTTGTCGATGAATGTACCATTCCAATACACCCACTTTCCATTTATTCTTACTCCAAAAACTTTTCCTTTCAATTTGTATCCATTGAACGCGCAGTTCTTCCCCATGCTGTAGAATTTACTACTGTCAACAACATATTCCTTTTCTGTGTCTAAGATTATCAAATCATCAGGAAACCTGATACCCAGTTCTTCGTAACACCGACCGATGACTCTTAACGGGTCAACCGTCAGTTTTCTTATTACGAGCTGTAGATCATTGAATACCGTGTAATACACTGAAAATGCAACTTCGATGTGAGAGCTACCATAAGGCGCCCTTTCAAAATCATTAGGTTTTTCTGGATGTGGTGCATGATCCGTTGAGAATGTATCGATGAAGCCCTTTTTTACAGCATCGATAAGCAAATCTCTATCTTTTGAAATAGGCGGATTGATTTTTTGGTCTGGATTGTCTATCATCTCAGGGATGAAGAAAATGTGGTGCGGAGTTACCTCGCAGGTAACGTTTGCAAATCTTCTCAAATGCTCTATTTCATCTAAACTTTTGGCCGTTGAAACATGCTGAATATGGAACTTGTTGAAACCGAATTCTAATCCCAAGAGTACAGTTCTATTTATCGCAATTGCCTCATTGGAATATGGTCTTATTGCATTTGGCAGATTTGTACCAGTGTAAAAATCACCTGCTACTTCGTGCAGTTGACTATGGTCGAAAAGTAATGCTGCTTTCTTACTACGGTACGATTCGACAAGTTCTTGAGAGTTGTATCTAATTCCATCAGTTGAAAATCCTGTTATTTGAATGTCCAAAGGTCCAGTGGATATATCAGAAATCCCCCCAAAGAAATTCACAGTGTACAGATACTTGACAAGTTCATCTTTGGACAATGATGTATGATCATTTAGAACATTCCACTCATCAAGAGGTGGATTTGTATTCGGCTGAATGTTCATTGCCCCAAAACCGCCTACAATTGCTGCTTTAGTAAGTGAATTGTAATCTTCTCCATTGTTTAGCCTTACATGTGTATGCAAGTCCACAAAAGGATATGATACAATGAACTTATCTCCCAATGATATCTTCTCAGGCAGTCTAAAATCTATTTGTTCTTCGATTTGTTCATACCACTTATCAGAAAATGGATCATAGAATAGCATATCACCCTACCTCACTAATGAAAATGTAATAGCTAGAAGCATTTGCCAACACTATGACTATACAGTAATCATAACATAATAAAAAAGAGGGCTCAAAGACGAGTCCTCTTGACGAATTGTGTGAATACACATGACTGTATGAGAAGCTTTTGTAAAAAGGCAGTAAGCCTAAAAATAAACCAACTACATAAATCAAACCGTTAAGTATCGCTTTTTTTACTGATCTTGCGTCAGAATGATGACTTTCATATATACTGTGAATCCGGTTCTGGCCTCGCAGGACCAAATTAACCATTTAAATTCACCTCCAACATTTCGAAGAAATTCTATCAGTAAAAAAGCATAAAGTCAATATTTGATCTCTACAAATACGCCAAACAAAGTTGTCACAGTCCTCTGTTTATGCGGTATTAGGCTATATTAGCATGTATGTGCTTCAGAAAATTGACAGATGCACGCTTGAAATGATATACTATCTAAGGAAAATCGGGGGTACTGGGGATAGGTGGAAATCGGATACAGCTTTTTATTATTTTTGGTGTGCACGCTATTGGCGTGCACACTTTGTTATATATTTGAAAACTTTTTGAACTGTTTTATTGTTCATGTAGTCTAATCATTAGTCACCGAAAAATCTTGAATGTGGCGACTACTCTATTATAAGGGAGGGGTATTTGTGGATAACATGATGACTTGGGTTCTCATCGGCATATTGGCTGTTGGATTGGTCGTAGGCGGTATTTATTTTCTAACTCCGAAAGACAAATACATTGAAGTTGACGGTGTAAAGATTTGGCAGATACCTAAAGATGCAGAAGTAACGTTTATCAACCAAGCCCAAGCACAATCTGTGAAAACGTTGAAGCAGAAGAACCAGCTCAT
>DPIB01000162.1 GCA_003522805.1 Fervidobacterium sp.
ATGTCGGAGCAGCGCTTTCACTTAAAAGAGGTATCAAGTTGTCATCATCTGATGTCATAGCATGGGTTAGTGCAGATGATTATTATATCAGCAATGACAAAATTGAAAAAGATTTGCAAATACTTAGGTCAAATAATGATATTGTGTTTTCAAGATATACACTTTTTGGTCCAAATCCATCTAAGGCGCAAATGGCTAAATTAATTGGCGAGTTTAATTCTGACAGATATTCAAATTTACTAAGTATTATGATATCTAACTCTTTAAATGGTTCTTCCATGATGATGAAGAAGGGAACATACAATGAGTGCGGTGGATTCAACGAATTCCTTGTAAATGTCGATGGTGACTTTGATTTGTGGGCAAGAGCGATACTCTTGCAAAAGAAAATAGCACTTTCAGATACCACTGTTTTCAATACCCAGCATAATAGTCAGACGAGTAAAGGTATTTGGAAGATGACAATCGGATGTAATATTACAAGATTGTCGTATATAAAGTTTTTGGAACAAACAGGTGAAATTGACTTAATTCGTGAGAAATTTGCAAAAATAAATAACATAGATGAAATACTACTGAATCTCGTTATTAATTACAGATATGTTTGGGCTATAAAACTCTTTGACTATAGTTTGATTGTGCCAAAGCGGTATAAGGAGCTTTTCAACGATCTACCAGCCGAATTGAATGCATTTTTCAACATGATTGACAGTTTAAGCGATGAATTCATGAATACCAGCGTTTTTCAGCATTTTGTTAGCCGTTACAAAAATACTATTGTGAGAGGAGAACGAAGATGAAAATATTAGTTACTGGAGCTATGGGGTTTATAGGAAAGCACTTGGTTAAAGCATTAAAGGATCATGGATATGACATCATCGGAATAGATTTAGCAGTTGCCGACAGTGACAATTATGTTAGAGCCGACATCACTTACTTTGAGGACGTGTGGAAAATTTTCAAAGAATCAAATGGTTTCGATATTGTTCTACATTTGGCTGGCGAGGTTGGTCGATTAAATGGAGAAGAATATCCTCAGCGGATGATCTATGTAAACGAAATAGGTACGTTAAATCTTCTACAATTGTGTTTGGAGTACAATTCAAAACTTGTTTATTTCAGCACGTCAGAGATATATGGTAAGCTTTTCGATGAAAAAGAAGTTAGTGAGGAAGATTTTTCAACAATTGGTCCTGATATGGTAACTAATGTATATGCGATGAGTAAACTCTTCGGTGAAGGTATAGTCAACCATTATGTGAAAAATTATAATTTGCTTGCAGTCGGCATAAGGCCGTTTATGATATATGGTCCTGGGGTGACCGCTTCAAAGTACAAATCAGCGATAGATCAATTTGTATATAATTCTCTTAATAATAAGCCGTTTGTTGTACATCAAGGCTCAGAAAGAGCATGGTGTTACATTGATGATTTCATCGATGCCATCTTGGAAATAGTAGAGAATCACTCTTTTACACATAACGTATACGAGTCATACAACGTGGGAACGCAAGAGTACATATCAACGGAGGATTTGGCCAACTTGATACTTGAATTGACAGGTGCGCCAAGCAATTTGATGCAAATTGCACAGTTGCCTGAAAAGTTTATTTCTGGAAGAAAGAGATTTTCAAACAAGAAGTTGAGAGACTTAGGGTGGGAACAGAAAGTTCCATTAAGGCAAGGACTCCAAGAAGTCATCAAATGGTATAAGAGTGAGATGATCTAAGGTATGATAGCAGTGATTGGGGTAAGTGGATTTATCGGGAAAAATTTGTTTAGATACATCGAAGGAATTTGGCCTGATGTCCTTCCTGTCTATTTCACGCGTCAAACAGGTTTTAAAAACGAAGTTCAATTTGACGAACTATTGAAGTCTGACACTACAATCGATAAAGTGGTTTTGTGCGGTGGAAACTCAAATCACAATGTGAGTAATGCGAATTTATTCCACACAATAGAACTGGATGGTGAATATGTTCAGAGATTCTTTGAAAAATTTTCGTGTACCAAGGCAATCCTCATTTCTAGTGCAGCAATTTATTATGGTTGCGATGGAGTTGTCGACGAGGACACATGTCCAAGACCTAACGTCAATTACGGCTTGTCTAAGAGAGTAGCAGAAATGGTGTTTGAAAAAGAAGTACGTTACAGAGGTTGTTCAGGCGTTGTACTTAGATTAACCCATGCATACGGGCCGGGAGAACGAGATAATAGACTGTTGAAGAACATAGCCAAGGCTGTAGCAAGCGATCAGGTTCTCAAAGTTCACGGAAACGGTGAATCGTACATGAATCCCGTCCCAGTGGAATTTCTGTGCAAAGTTATTGAGTACTTTTTAACCACAAATACAACTCTCACAAGTACTGAATACTTCAATGTAGGATCAAGTGAGAGTCTTAGAGTGAGAGACATAGTTTCTGAATTACAAAAGCATTTTGACTTTGATTATACATTTGAAGGGATAGAAGAACAGCCAGTTACTTTTTCAACAAGTGTCGAAAAACTTCGTAAATTGGGATTCAGCTCAACGAACACTATCAGCGACATAGTGAGCTATGTGCGTTCCATGATTGAGCAATGATCGCAAATTTATTTAGAATTTTACATAACCTACAGTATTTCATACAACAATTACCAAGTCTTTTGCTATCTTAATTTTGTCATGAAGCATCTCAACGTACTCTCTCGACTTATGGCCCAATTCATCTTAGCTAAGGGTCGTTTGACCAAACTTCTCTCAAAATCCCCCACCTCTA
>DPIB01000145.1 GCA_003522805.1 Fervidobacterium sp.
CCACCACCACCTGCAATGGAATCTACAAATCCAGCTAAAAATATCAGAGGAAATAGTATCACTTTATCGATAACTGTGAATTCCAACTATTCCACCTCTTTCGTATAAAAGTAGTCATGCACTAATTTTGAATACAACATTCAATACCCACCCAACAAGGTATGCAACGGTAGCACTTAATCCACCGATCAGTAACATCTCTAAGCCACCAATAAACCACTTAACACCGGTTATAATCTGGCGTAGTGCACCAACTGTAAAGAGTGTGATAGCAGTTATTATACAAGATATGAGAAACTGATTTTGAGCCAGAAAATCCCACTGCGAGGCAAAGACGTATGTAATAAGTGGCATAAAACCTGCTACGATGAATGCAAAAAACGTCACTAACGCACTCTTAAGTGGTGAAGAGTCATCATCGAAAAGGCCAAGTTCTTCATGGAGCATCGTGTCAATCCAAAGCTCTTTGTTACTCGTCACTGCGTCGACTAGTTTTTCGAGATGCTCACCTTCCAGACCTTTTCTTCTATAGATCTCTTTTACCTCTAGTTTCTCTGCCTCTGGAAGATGCTCAACTTCCCAAGCTTCTCTTTCCTTCTCTGCCGAAATATATTCTTTTTCAGATTTCTCCGATAGGTAGTCACCTATTGCCATCGACAATCCGTCAGCAAAGAGATTTGCAAGTCCAACGATTACTGCAACTTTTGGGTCTAGACTCGCACCAGCCACACCGGAAATCGCTGCAAATGTCGTGACGATACCATCACTCGCACCGTACACCGCTTGTCCGATATACTTACCTTGTTCTGTCTTATGCCAAGGTTCTTTTAATATTTCTTCGGTTGAATGTAGCCTTTTATGCTCTTCGAGATCACCTTTAATGTAAGACTCCCTTGCGCGTTCTACACGAGACTTTCTATTCTTTCCAAAACCAAACATGCACGTTCCCCCTTCCGCTAAGGCTAACAAATCAATTTTATCACATCACATCTACATCGTACAATCATTTATCGAGATAGTTCAAGTTGAACTGAAAAAGCTGATAGATAGTCGGAAGCTCCAGGTACTATATTAACCCAATCTTAACTCCATTTTTTCACATATTGCGATTTTGGACCTCTTGACAAAAGTCTTTTCTTTGGTATCATTGAGAACGGTCACCGATAATGGCTACAGACAACGGTTACAGACGATGTCTATAGACGGTTCAGAAAAATGTTGAATGTTGTAAGTATCTAGTGAAAAATGATTGCCCCCATCGTCTAGCGGTCTAGGACACTGGCCTTTCAAGCCAGCGGCACGGGTCCGAATCCCGTTGGGGGCGCCAATTTCTAAGAACCGTAAAACGAAAAAGTGGGCGCGTAGCTCAGAGGGAGAGCGTCTGCCTTACAAGCAGAAGGTCGTAGGTTCAAGTCCTACCGCACCCACCAAATGGAAGAAAAATGAATTGATGTGATATATTACTCTAGTGTATTAGAGTGGCCAGGTAGCTCAGATGGTAGAGCAGTGGACTGAAAATCCACGTGTCGACGGTTCGATTCCGTCCCTGGCCACCAGAGTTGTCACTAAGTTTAAGTGAATTTCGATTCGGCCAAATATCAAACAAGCCCCCAACAGGGGGCTTTTAGATTACCTTATCAATTATGTTCTATTATTCTTTGTGTACTTTACCTTCGTACTTTGCAGCTGAGAATGTTAATTGCAACATTGCAAATATTCCCATTGAAGTTGACGGTTTTTCTGGTATAATCATTCATAGGTTGATCTTGTGTAAAGGAGGAAGTGACATGAAAAGGACATACCAACCATCTCAGAGAAAGAGAAAAAGAACACACGGTTTTTTGGCTAGAAAGTCTACACCTGGTGGAAGAAAAGTTCTGAGAAACAGAAGAAAAACCGGTAGATGGAGACTAACAGTATAACTAACACTGAAGAAAAAGAACGTCTGAAGTTCAGAAAGAGAGAACGTCTAAAACTCAGGAGTGACATCAGCCTTTTGTTTCAAGTAGGAAAATCAGTCCAAAATGAAGATTTTGTAATCATTTATAAGAAAAACAGACTTGATTACAGCAGAATTGCTGTCTCCGTTAGAAAGAAATTTGGTAAGGCGAATCGAAGAAATAGAATTAGAAGATGGGTAAAAGAGTGCTTTAGGACTAATAAAAACAGGATTCCAAAGGGATATGACTTCTTGGTAATTGCTCGGAGGCCTTTGTCTAATAAGTTTGAAAACTCTACTTATTGGAGTGTCAGCGGATCCCTGATTGAGCTATTTGAGAGGATAACTAATGAGGAAAGTAATACTTGCAGTCATTAGATTTTACCAGAGATTCATTTCACCACTTAAACCACCGACATGTAGATTTGAACCGACTTGTTCCACTTATACCTATCAAGCAGTGGAGAAATTTGGTGTTTTCAAAGGGCTGCTCCTGGGTTTTCGGCGTGTTCTTCGTTGTAATCCTCTTTCCGAAGGTGGGTACGACCCAGTACCCAATGATTTTCATTTGTTTCACGGCCATGAAAACTATTCTAACGACTACGAAAAGGATAGTCATACAAATCAAAGGAGGCGGTAGTGTTGAAAAAGTTGACCGTCATTTTTTTGTTGCTTATAACGATCATAGGGCTCTCTAGCATTCTTGTCGAGGAACGTGTGGATTCCGTTTTTATAGCTTCTAAGTATATTCAAATTGAACTTGGGAAAGACGGTAATTTATCGAGAGTAACACACACGTTAGGAAAGGCCTATCTGTTCTATGTTAATGACAATGATGGTTTCGATATCTATGATTTAAGTGATATGGAAATATCCACCGCAACACCTACATATACTATCGAATATGGTGACAAGGCAGAGAATGGTTCATATGAATCGGTAAAGGTGATTTTCGACTACTTCAATGGTTTGAGGAAGACCTATGTATTCGATGAGAGTCTGATTACTTACGCATACAATGTGATCATTGAATCACCAGAAGAAGTAAAAGTTGCACTACCACTTATTTGGGGAACAGATACAGTAAGATCAGCTGTCAACTTCTTCGTTTCCTTCAGGCCCGACACTGACTATACATCGATAACGAAATTTGCCGGAAAATTAGATGGTACAAAGGTTGTTGGGAAGGATCTCAGCTTTAAAGTCTATATGGGACCATACAAAAAAACCGTAGTGAAGCATGTCTTTGATAAGGATAGTGAAAGAGTCATTCAACTCGTTAAGACGATACCAGGTGTTGGAAAATGGTATAGCTTTATCTCGGATGGCCTTACAGAATTCTTCAACTGGTTAAATCTACTCACGAAAAATCTCGGATTAACTATCATACTATTCGCTCTAATAGTCAGAGTGATACTTTACCCGTTCTACCATGCTCAGACAAAGCAGATGATACAGATAAGAAAAATACAACCCGCTATAGATGCAATAAAGAAGAAATACAAAGACCCACAAAAGCAGCAAGAGGAATTAATGAAGATTTACAAGGAAAACAAGATAAATCCTTCGAGCGGATGTGTGATGCTATTAGTTCAACTTCCTATAATCATGCTACTTTACGGTGTTATACAGAGTTATCAGGAGCTTTTCTCTGTCTCTGAAGGATTCTTGATCTGGAAAGACCTTTCTGCAGGTGGTTGGGGAGCTAACTGGTTGCTCCTTGTTATTACCATATTAACCTCGTACTATCTTGCGTTGATCACAAGCCAAGATTCAAGAACTGCATGGCAACAGATAATAATGGGATCGATATTCCCATTCTTCTTCGTTGGTTTACCAAGCGGTATCTTGCTTTATTGGACGGCTGGTTCAATTATTCAGCTTGCTATCACCTTCTATACATACAAACATTATAAGATAAAAAGCCTTTCTCAGCATGAATTGTGGGGTATCAAGCCAAAAAAGAGGTGATCGTCTTGAAAACATTGAATTACGTAGGTAAGAATGCTGAAGAAATTATCGAAAAGTTTAAGAAAGATCACGATGTTTTGGATGGAGAATATGATATTAACATAATAGACAAGGGTGCAAATGGTATATTCGGATTCTTTGCTAGAAATGCCGTTGCTGAAATATCTTTAAACAACAAGTACTATGAACGAAAGCTGCGAGAATTTGTAGAGGGAATCTTTGGACAGTTTGGTATAGACTATTTTGTAGAAGTAAACAGCCGAGGTAAGACGTTCATTGTATCCTGTCATAGTGATGAAATAGGTAAGATCATAGGTAAACATGGTAAAGGTTTAGGAGCTTTGCAGCATCTTGCAAACATATTCCTTAATAGGATAACAGATACAAAGGTTACCGTGATAATCGATGCTGGAAACTATCGAGAAAAGAGGAAAGAACAGTTACAGAAAATAGTTGAACATGCAGTTGAGAAGTCGAAAAAGACGGAAAAGGTTAAGCTTGATCCGATGTTCGCATTCGAAAGGAAGATGGTTCACGAAATTGCCAAGAAATACAAAGATATATACACATACTCTGAGGGCCTAGAACCATATCGATATGTCGTTATCGAATCAAGGAAAGGGGGACGCCACCATGAAGATAGGCAACATTTCCGAAATGCAACCACTGGAAATCAGTAATGGAACAATACTGAAAAGAGTACTTATAGGACCTAGAGATGGAGCACCAAATTTCGTTATGAGGCTTTTTACGTTAAAGCCTAATGCATCAACAGAGTATCACACCCATCCTTGGGAACATGAAGTATTCGTCGTTGAAGGTGAATTGGAAGTCATACAAAAGGACAAAAAGACCCGTGTTGGAAAGGGTACATATATATTCGTTGAGCCGAATGAAGAACACCAATTTCACAATGTGGGTAGCAAGGAAGCCTCATTCATATGTGTAATACCAAAAGAGGGTGGAGAATGAGCTTTTTACTTGTAAAATCTTGACAGAGTATAAGCAGCATGCTATAATTAATCTCGGCTTTTGGGAGTCGGGGCGTAGCGCAGATGGCTAGCGCGCCGGTCTTGGGAACCGGAGGTCGCTGGTTCAAACCCAGTCGCCCCGACCAGCGTGCGGGTGTAGCTCAATTGGTAGAGCATCGGCCTTCCAAGCCGAGGGTTGCGGGTCCGAGTCCCGTCGCCCGCTCCAGGAACGGGGATTCGTAAATTGAAGGTAAGCGGCTGTAGCTCAATAGGACAGAGCATCGGACTTCTAATCCGAGGGTTGTGGGTTCGAGTCCCGCCAGCCGCGCCAACGTTTTCTGAATTTCGAGATTGTGAAAAGCGAAAAATTGCAGGAATTCAATAGAAGTTTAATCGTGGTGGCTATAGCTCAGTTGGTAGAGCGCCTGACTGTGGATCAGGTGGTCGAGGGTTCAAATCCCTCTAGCCACCCCAGTTTTTTATGTACAGACTCTTATATTGTTATTGGTTATCTGTAAAACAGTCTCATCTACGCGCTCGTAGCTCAACTGGATA
>DPIB01000146.1 GCA_003522805.1 Fervidobacterium sp.
AAGGCCTATATGTTTAGTAAAGGATATAGTGTGGTTTACAAGTGCAATTCATCTCCCACTTGTAGAAGTGGGAGTCTTCTTGCAGGAAAATGATAAAAGAAAGTTTCCTCTCCTCAGCTTAGTTGTGATATAATTTTGTTTGTGGAAGTAGAATATGTATTCAGTAATTTCGAAGGGGGAACAGAGTTGGGGAGGGGAAATTTTCTTTTTTCACTAACTAATCTTCTTACCATCCAAAGGTGGAACAACAGGCCTGCCGTTTTAAGGTTTTCCGAGGCTGACAATGCTTATAATACGTTTTTTCTATCATTCGTTTTTAGAACGATGAAAGGTGAGAATTTCGAACCTGCATTGCGTTGGAGGCTTTCGAGGGAACTTCCCAAAATTGTACTTTCCGATATCTCTTTGCAATTGAAAGAGCGCATCGAAAGATTCTCGCCACATGTGTGGAGTGATGTCACGCAGAAGGCAGTGAATGAGTTGTCTATCACTGCTGATAAGGAGTTTGTAGACTTACTAATCGATGACTCTCCGCAATGTGAGCAGATCGATAAGCTTGCAGACCTCTACATAAGCTATTTGGAGGCATACGAAAACGGTAAGTTGTTTGATTATTCCCAACCGATTAAGGAACTGGAGGAGAAGATCAAACACTTGTCTGAGAGTTTTGCTGTTGAAGATGTGGAAAAGTATTGGGACGTTGCGAAGCATGTGTGGATCCCACTTCTGAATCTTACTTCAATGGTGCGTTGGAACCGTACGCATAGGAATATCCGTTCAACCGTTTCAGGCCATTCTTTCATGGTGCTCGTTATATCTTATCTCATTGCTAAGTTGGTTCGATATAACGATATTGAAGAGATCATAATGAGGGCAACACTTCATGACTTGCCAGAGGCTTTTACTGGTGATGTGATAAGCCCAACGAAGAAGAAGACAGAAGAGCTTGAAGAACTGGTTTCCGCAGTCGAGAGGGAAATGGTTACTGAATGGGTCAATAGCAGTGAGCATACCAAAATACTTGCAAAGTACGTTTCACATTGTACTGATCCATTTTCTGGTGAAGGCGGGCATATAGTAAGGACGTCGGATTATTTTGCGGCCCTTCTGGAATGTGGTGTTGAGATCTATTCGGGAAATAGATTAGATATCTTCCGTGATAATTTCTTTTCATTCAAGAAAATGATAAAGGAAATATCTCCTATGGATGTCTCCGATTGGATCGATGAGGTGGAATCGATAGCTTTCTTGTATCATTGATTTATTCACGATTGTGTGATGCTAAAATGGAGGTATCTGCCGTGGTAGATTTCAAGATGACAAAGGATGGGTTGATCCTTTATATCAAAGATTATACTGACATATATAGCGTACTGCAGAATATAGATGAAAAGGTCAAGGGCATGCGAAGCTTCTTTGCACAAGGAGATAAGATCATGCTTCTTGTGGAGGAACATGAGAAGCATATAGCGGATATTCCAAAGATCGTATCTCGCGTTCAAGAGCTTGGATTGACGATTTCTCATGTACTTATGGGATCTGAGGGTGAGAAGGATGTAATAATCCGAAAGAAAGTGGATATGGTAAATCAGGGAGATACTAGGTCTGGAACGAAGATAGTGAAGAAAAACCTGAGAGGTGGCCAGAATATAATCCATTCTGGTGATGTGATACTGATCGGCAATTTGCATGCTGGTGCTGAGATTGTGGCAGGTGGCAGCGTTATTGTATTTGGAAGATGCCAAGGGACTGTTAGGGCAGGTATAAATGAAGGGCGTGAGTCGATTATTGCAGTACTTTCCTTCGAGGCACCATTTGCACAAATATCAGATTTGAAGGGTACGTTCACAGAGAAAATCACTTTTCCTTGTGTTTTGTACGTAAAGTCTGGTAGAATAGAGGTAAGAGAGTATAACACAAAGATTGGAGGGATAAGCATTGAGTAATTTCACTTCACTTGATACAAAGGAGCTATTATTGAAAGTCACGTCAATTCCTGGACCATCCGGTTATGAAGATGAAGTACTCGGGGAGATAGAAAATGTAATGAAGGACTATTCGAATGAGTGCTTCAGGACACCGCTTGGAAGCTTGGTGTGTGTCAAAAAGGGAAAAGGGCCAAAGATAGGATTCTTTGCACATGCTGATCAGATTGCCTTCTTAGTAACGAAAATTTACGAAGATGGATTCATCAGACTTTCTGGTGTCGGTGGTTGGGATCCGAAAGTAATCGCAAGCCAGAAGGTTTGGGTGCATACAAAGAATGGAAAGTTGAGAGGGATTGTCGGTTTTATGCCACCACACTTGCAAACAACTGAAGAGTATAAGAAAGTGCCAGACTATGACCATTTGTTTGTGGATGTGACAATGAATCCAAATTGGAAAGAAGAGATATTGATTGGTGATTTGGTAACTGTAGATACGAAAGGATTTGTGAATGGCGATATCGTCTTCGCACCTGCATTGGATAATAGAGCAAGTTGTGTAGCAATTATCAAAGCTGCAGAGTTGCTCTGGAGGATGAATATCGATGCAGAGGTATACTACGTATTCTCGACTCAAGAAGAAATCGGCGGATCCGGGGCAAGGAGTGCCACTTATATTTCAGAGATCGAATATGGCATAGTTATAGATGTAACGCATGGCGATGAGGACCTCCCTGGTTTTCCAAAGATAAAGATAGGGGAAGGCCCGACGGTTGTGGTTGGACCTGTTACCAATAGGAAATTTGTTGAACATATAAAGACAGTTGCTGGAAAGTATAATATAAGAACTCAGGTAGAGGCTATACCTGGAAGATCCGGAACAGATACTGAGGATGTTCAATTTACTAGGAACGGAGTTAAAACAAGTTTGGTTTCCATACCACTAAGATATATGCACAATCCATACGAAAAGGTATGCGTAAAAGATGTGGAAGATACCGCAAAATTATTGGCGTTCAGCGCTGCGGAATTGCAGTGATTGGGCTTGGAGGTGGATATATGCTTACTTTTCTAAGGGAACTCACAGAACTTAAGGGTCCGTCTGGTTTTGAAGATGATGTGAGAGAGTATATAAAGTCGAAGATAGAAGGTAAAGTCGATGAGGTTTTTGAAGACAGGATGGGAAATCTCATAGCACTCAAAAAGGGAAAAACTGGCGGGAAGAAGATATTGCTTGATGCACATATGGATGAAGTTGGCTTTATGGTGACGAACATAAATGAGGATGGTACGTTATCATTTGCCCCTCTCGGCGGTGTGGATGTGAGAGTGATACTGAGTAAAAAGGTGGTCGTCGGGAAAGATGTCATGGGAATTATAGGGTACAAAGCAGCACACCTTCAGCACGGGGAAGATTACGCAAGGATTCCAAAATACTATGAACTGAAAATAGATATAGGTGCGTCGTCAAAATCAGAAGCAGAGAAAAAGGTGGCGATAGGGGATCCAGTATCTTTTACAACGGAGTACGAAGAAGTTGGTGATTATATTATTGCAAAGGCACTAGATGATAGAGGTGGATGCAGTCTCTTAATGGATTTAATAGACGATGGGGTAGATGCAAATTGCGATGTGTACTTTGCATTTACAGTGCAAGAGGAGACGGGTCCGAAATGGCCTGTGATACTTATGGAGCAGTTGAAAGCCGATATGGTTATAGCTATCGAGACGACAACGAGTGGCGATGACCCGGAACTCGAAAAATATCTCTGGTCTACCCATCTTGGTGACGGTCCTGCTATCACGTTTATGCATAGAGGGTATGTTGTGAGTAAAGAGATATTTGACAAGCTTGTGGAAACGGCAAAGGAGAGTAACATAAAGTTCCAGTATAAGATGAGAACGGTAGGCGGGACGAATGCACGAAGATACGCAATGGGTGGAATGCCTGCTGGTGTTGTATCTATTCCTGCACGCTATATTCACAGCCCGATATCTGAAATTCGCAAAGATGACTATGAGAATACGTTTAAGTTGCTGAAGACTTTCTTGGAATCAGAATGATCGGAATAATATAACTAAAAAAGTTAACTAAAAAGTTGGCCTTAGAAGGCCAACTTTTTATCTTCCATAACTTTTGTTCCATAACTTTTGTTCCCTTATTCGACAGTGTTCTAGCATTCTTCGTAGATCCCTTAGACTTGCCCACATCCAAAATTTCATCGATGATTTTGACAAATGGTTGGCAAAAATTGTATAATCATGTTGTTTCTAAGGTGTTCTCAAATATGCTCTGTAGGAGGTGGAAATTATGAACAAGGTTAATCGTCTATCGATTCTGATGTTTGTGTTTGTTGTCATCTTATTAGTTTCTTGTGCTGCGCCTTCTCAGGGAACCATCGAGATGGTGTCAAATTTGACGGCGCAAAGATACGGTAAAGGTGTGAAATTAACGTGGGATTACGACCTTCCAGCAATATTTAAGGTTTATCGAGGCAACGGCGGTAAAACCGAACTTTTGGGGAGTACAGAGAAGAAATACTACATTGACGAAAATCCTGATTCTATAAAAAATCATTACTACGTTAAAGCGATGTACAACGGAAAGGAAAGTAGCTTGTGCGAGGTAGTAATTGATCTGCAAGCACCACAAGTTTCGATAGTAAGTCCAAAAGATGGTTCTATTTTAAGCGGAACGGTCACGATAGAAGCGAATGCACAGGATGATACCTCGGTGGAGAAGGTAGAATTTTACATCGACGGAACGAACGTTAGTGAAATTACCATTCCACCATATAAATACAATTGGGACACCACTAACCTAACAAATAATTCTACACACACGATACAAGCAAAGGCATATGACTTCACTGGTAACGTAGGAGAAAGTAATTTGATAAATGTGACAATTAAGAATCCTATACCACAGATAACGATAGTAAGTCCAAAGGACGGTGACACTTTGGAAGGAACGGTCACGATAGCGGCGGAGGTACAAGACGATGAAGGAATTGCAAAAGTAGAATTTTGGGTCAGCGATGGGTTCTTGAAGGAATTTACTTCGTCACCATACGAATACGTTTGGAATACACTCGGGACGGCAGATGGAACTTATAAGCTAAAGGTGAAAGCCACTAATTTATTGTGGAGGCAAAGTTCTGTTAGTATAAATGTTACGGTGAACAATGGGCAAAGAACGTACGGTGGAGATGGATATGATGAGGCACACTATATCGAACAAACGAGTGATGGTGGATAC
>DPIB01000165.1 GCA_003522805.1 Fervidobacterium sp.
TTTACTCAACATGCTTCGAATACGGTACATTTGGTGATGACTTGATTGGGCAATTGAAAAGCCTAAACGCACTAGTTTTAGAAAACCGTGCTTGGTACTATGGCACGAAAAATGCGAATGTAAAAGCAAGAATCGATGAACTATTCAGGGCTATGTTCTTTCCAGATGATGCAGAATGGAAATCATCTTTCGAAAAAGATACCAGAGTTGCACTGAGTGGTATACTAAAGCATTTCGGTTTTGTGTCAACTACCTACCGCCTATAGAGGTGGAGGCTTGTCAAAACCTTAGTTGACTACTCTCAACAAAGGTTGTAAGACCATCGGGCTACGTTAGACAGGTCATGCTTCGAGTACTGCTCAAGCTCTAAGCGTAGATTCTGTCGTGTGGGTCTAAACAGTCCTAAGAGGTAGGGATAGTGGCTTATACATAACAAGCCTGTCTAACATTGGGGATGAGCACCTAACTCCACTAAGGAGGATTCCATCTATGTCTTATTATGGTCTATGTGATTTCAATGGCATGGGAGGGTGAGAAGACTTTTAAAGCAAGGCCTTGCAAAAGTAGTCAGGTATAAGCCATTCACTATCCAGTTACTATACGATACAACTACGTACACCCAGCTTGTGAACGTTGAGATTGACATAGGCTCAAAGGTTGTAGAAGTGTCTGCTGTAACTAACAAGAAAGAGAAATTTTCAGCGGAGATAGAAATAAGGACAGATATCAACGATTTGCTACTTGAACGCAAGGGGTATAGAAGAAACAAGCCAATCCATATGTGAAAGGTGTATCTACTGGTGTATCTATTATGATGAAAAGAGAAGGTTCTACTCATCAATATGTGAAAATAGACGGGGGATGGAAAGGGGGGAGTGAAATACAAATTATGAGCAAACTTTCGGAAGCAGAAATTGCGGATATTCTAACTCATCTCAAAGAGGGGAGAACCCTGCCAAGTAAGTACAAAACAATTCTATTTGATAATAAGAAAGAATATGAGCTTATCTACGATGGCAAAGAGAGAGAGGAAGACATTCTAGCTGATACGATGTCCGTTCCGTTACAGAGAGTCAAAACTTTTCGAAATAGTGCCGACGATAACAATTGGACGAACATGCTGATTTTCGGCGACAATCTTCAAGTTCTAAAGACACTCCTACGCATGAAACAAGAAGGAAAACTAAGAAATGCCGATGGTACACCGGGAGTTAGACTCGTTTATATCGATCCGCCATTTGCCACTAAACAAGAATTCCGAGGAAGTCAAGACCAGAAAGCTTACCAAGACAAGGTCGCAGGAGCAAAGTTTTTGGAATTTCTAAGAAAAAGATTAATTCTCCTACGAGAATTGTTAAGTGATGATGGAAGTATATACGTCCATTTAGACGAAAAGAAAGGGCACTACGTAAAATTGATAATGGATGAAGTTTTCGAAGAACGGAATTTTGTGAACGAAATAATATGGCAGTATGATGGCCCTCAGTCACCGAGCAATTACAAATTTGCGACAAAATACCAAAGGATTCTGAGATATTCAAGTAAACAAATGCCTGTGGTAGGTGAGCTTTACTTTTATGAGAAAATTCCAAGTAATAAAAGATTTTCCATAGATGAGAAAGGTAGATACTACTATACTTTACCAAAGGGTGACTACAGTGATGAGAGTATTGAAAGATTAGAAAAAGAGGATCGAATTTATAAAACAAAGAATGGGAAAATAAGAATCAAGTACTTTGTAGAAAAAGCAGATGACGGCTCGTTCTTAAAAAAGAAAAAGATACCTGATGTATGGAATGATATTCCCTCACTTGCTCTAGGTTTACCCGAAAATACAGGATATCCTACCCAAAAGCCAGAAGCTCTTCTTTCTCGTATCATCAAAGCCTCTTCAAGACCAGGTGATCTCGTGCTAGACTGCTTTGCAGGTTCAGGTACTACTCTTGCTGTGGCAGAGAAACTTGATAGACGATGGATTGGGGTAGATTGTGGAAAACTAGCAATTTATACCATGCAGAAGCGTCTCTTGAACATTGCTAAAAGCAGAGATCTAGGGAGTCCTGACACAAAGTACGGGAGACCGTGTAAGCCTTTTACTCTCTATAATGCTGGTCTATATGATTATAAAATGATTAAAGAGCTTCCTTGGAATGACTATCGAGATTTTGCACTTAAGCTTTTTCAATGTCGAGATGAACCTCATGAGATTTCTAGAATTGATTTGGATGGTTATCTTGGAGCAGATGATGTATTAGTCTTCAATTACAAAAAATATGAAAATACAATGCTGGATAGAGGTTTTATCGATGATTTGCACAAGTATTTGGGAGACAAAATTGGCAACCGCTTTTTCATCATTGCCCCAGCAGTTTCAGTTCAGTTCCTTGAAGACTATATTGAAAAAGATAAAACAAAGTATTATATTCTCCGTATTCCATACTCCATCATTGAGGAAATTCATAACCGTGGATTTAGCAAAATCAAACAACCTGCAAGTGAGACTGATGTTAATGACACTGTAGACGCAGTTGGTTTTGATTTCATTCAACCTCCTACAGTTGAGTGTGAATATTTCATTGATGAGAAAAAAGGACAGCTGAAATTTGGTGAAGGAACAAAAGAATATGTTATCAAAATCAAAAGATTCGAGAGCAGAATTATATCACGCAAACCTTTAGACTTTGCAAATTTCGAGACCCTCGCTATGGTTATGATTGACTATGATTTTGATGGTGAAGTGTTTGATTTGAAAAAAGTCTTTTACGCTGAAGAATTGGAGAAACTCAACTATGAAGTGAGGTTCGATATGAACAAGGTAAAAGGCAATATGATGATCATCTATATCGATATTTTTGGTAATGAAAAGCGAGAAACAAAAACCTCAGATAGCTTTAGAGGAGACAGAAAGTTGGTGGATAATCACCATGCTTGATCGTCAGACTTTTAGAAATAGAGATTTGGTACTCAAGGTATCACCCAACTGTGACCCAGGAAGATTCGATCAGAATAAGTACGAAGCCTTTCTGGATGCCCTCTGTGGAGATAGAGAATATCAAAAAGAAGCCATTCGGGTTGCTTTACGATATTTCCTCAGCGGAGAGTATCGGAATCTTAAAGAACTGGCTGAAGAGAATTATCGCCAAAATCCAAAGCTTCAAGAGAAATACTCGACTCTAGACATATTTATGAGTACTTTACAACTTCCTGAGAAGCTCTCATGCTCTATAGATCACGCAACTGGCACAGGCAAGAGTTATGTAATGTATGGTATCGCCCGTATTATGCTTGCCGAAGGAGCGGTGGATCAAGTATTAGTGCTATGTCCGTCCAACACTATTGAGGCAGGTCTAACAGAGAAGTTCCGAATACTTTCAGCTGATGGAACTCTGAAGGCTCTACTTCCGCCTGATTCAAAAATCTTAAATCCACGTGTTGTCAATGCCTCTAACACTATTCAGAGTGGAGACATATGTATTGAAAATATCCATGCTACCTATGCAAATACCAAATCAGCTATCGAAGATAGCCTTTTTGGTAAAGGTGAACGAACTCTAATACTAAACGATGAGGCTCATCATTTGATGAATTCTCATTTAGATAAAACACTTAAAAAATGGAAGGAATTCCTCACTGACCCTAAATATGGATTCAAATTCATTGTTAATGTTTCAGGTACATGTTACATTGAAAATGATTATTTCCCAGACGTTATTCACTGTTTTTCCTTAAGAGACGCTATTGAATCTAAATTTGTTAAGACTATCAGATATGTTGCGGAAGATTCTTCCGAAAGTGAAGAAGAAAGATTTCAAAAGATTTATGAGAATCATATTGAGAATAAGAAAACTAAGTACCGAGAGGTCAAACCCCTCACTATTCTAGTTGCTAAGGATATTAATGCTTGCAAACGTCTTACTGAAAAACTGATTGATTTCCTTGCTCGAAAAGAAGAAATCAGCAAAGAAGAAGCAGAACAAAAGGTCTTAATTGTAACTTCTTCCAATGATCATAAAGAGAACATACCTATTTTACGAAGAGTAGATGATAGCGATAATCCAGTGGAGTGGATTACCTCAGTAAGTATGCTTTCAGAAGGATGGGATGTCAAAAATGTTTTTCAGATTGTTCCCCATGAAGAACGAGCATTTAACTCCAAACTTCTCATCGCCCAAGTCCTAGGAAGAGGATTACGAATACCAGAAGCTTATAAAGGAGTTCAACCCACAGTAACTGTTTTCAACCATGCCAAATGGTCACAGAGCATCAAGCATCTTGTTGATGAAGTACTAGAAATTGAGAAACGTCTACATTCTTACACTGTAGAGAAGAGTGAGGATTATAACTTTGAACTCTACAATATCGATTATAGGCGGATTGAAGAGGAGGTAGAATATCCTCAGGAAGGTTCTTATGAACTCTTAAGAAAAGGTTTCATTACTTATTGTACACAGGAGGAAATAGTACAAGAAGAAACTCTTTATGAAATTGCGACTACAGGTGCGACGGACAAAAAGATATATCATGTTACCAATAGAATGTACTCAGTTGAAGAAGTTGCAAACGATGTTTTCAACCGGCTTCTTATTTTCGATCAAGAAGCAGGGACGAATTATACTGAGGATTTCAGTAAACAAAAAATTGAAGAAATTATTGAAGAATCACTTAACAGAATTAATGATAAAAACGGCAAGTTGAATGAGGTAAATCGGATTGCCACATTGAAAGCATTTGGCATGATCAATAGAAAAGGGGCAAAAAACCTCAGACTCAAAGTTGAACCCCAAGAGCTTCGCAAGGTAACCACTAAGAAGATCAACGAGAGCTCTTTGGGAATAGGGTCACTTCGGCATGATAGTACGGTTTTTTATGACGAATATGCCACATACCTAGGAGAAGCAGAAGATATAGAATTGCTAAAAGAACTTGAGAGTGATGAGACTCTTCCTATGTCGGCGCTGAAAAAAATTGCTAACAAGTATAATTTCAAAACACCAGTCAATATAGTATTTGCTTCGCATAAACCTGAAAGAACGTTTATCTCAAAACTGACTTCGGAACATATAGCTAAAACGATAGATGCATGGATCAAGTCAACAAATGTAGGTTTTTATAGTATTGAATATTCTTGGCGTAAAGGAGAACATCCCAAGCAAGGAAGCTTCAACCCTGATTTTTTTATCAAGAGTGGGAATGATATCATCGTAGTAGAAATAAAAATGGATGATGACATTTCCGATGAAAATAGAGCAAAGCTTAAATATGCAAAAGAACATTTCGAGAAGCTCAACAAAATGCAGGATGAACAAAGATATTATTTCAAAATCCTCTCTCCTATAAGTTTTGATCTGTTTTTCACTGCCTTAGAAAAAAACACTTATATGAACTTCAAGTCAGAACTTGAAGCAAAACTTGAGATGTAGATTTTCGACGTCTCTTGCACCACGTTATAAGTAGATGAACAGCAAAATCATTCTACATTCTTTCAGATATCACTGGAAAGAACATTTTTGTTTGTGCTGCTATCTCCTTTAGCCTTGCTATATCTTCCTTGGTGAGTAATTTATCGGGATTTTTCAAAAAGGTCTCCACAGGTATAACTCTAAAACTCAATTTGCCATCCTTTGTGTATCTATGACACCAAGTTGTTATTGGATTTATGTCTATTACGCCTTTAGATGTGTCGTACGTTACGTTGAGTATGACACCTGCATCTGTATTTTTTTGCACCATGTTTGATAGAAAATTTCCAAGAGAATATGCAATCATCTTTTGCTTGCCATCTTTCTCAACGAATTCTACACTTTGAAGCACGTGTGGATGCGTTCCTATAACCATATCAGCACCGTTATCTATACATAGCGTTGCGATTTTTCTTTGGACA
>DPIB01000022.1 GCA_003522805.1 Fervidobacterium sp.
AGTCCTTATGTTTAAGTGGTGACCTTAAAACGACGTATAATGTCCTTTCCGTTGGTAGCGGGATGGGACCTGAAACTTTTGCATTTGTCTGTTTAGCGACTTCAACGATTTTTTTCGCCGATTCGTCTAGCAATCTATGGTCATATGCCTTCAATCTGATTCTAATTTTTTGCCCTGGCATGTCTTACCCTCCTTCTTAGAAAAGGGGGGAACCCCCCCAATTACCTTTAAAGGTCTTATTTTTAATCGAGTCTGAATTACTCAATTATTTCGGAGACAACACCTGCACCGACTGTTCTTCCGCCTTCACGAACTGCGAATCTCATACCTTTCTCGATAGCAACTGGGTAGATGAGTTCGACTGTCATTTCGATGTTGTCGCCAGGCATGACCATTTCTGCACCCGCTGGAAGATCTATGATCTCACCAGTAACGTCCGCTGTTCTGATGAAGAATTGTGGCTTATAGCCCTTTGTGAATGGTGTATGACGTCCGCCTTCTTCCTTCTTGAGGACATATATGTTCGCCTTGAATTTCTTGTGTGGTGTGATAGAACCTGGTTTTGCAAGAACTTGTCCTCTTTCGACTTCGTCTTTATCAATTCCTCTGAGTAAACAACCTACGTTGTCGCCAGCCATTGCTTCATCAAGTTCTTTTCTGAACATCTCAACACTTGTGATGACTGTCTTTCTCGTTTCGTAGCTCATACCAATTATTTCTGCTTCAACACCTGCTTTGATTACGCCACGTTCGATTCTTCCCGTAACAACTGTACCTCTACCGGTAATGGTGAAAACGTCCTCAATAGAGAGAAGAAATGGTTTATCGATCTCACGAACGGGATCTGGGAAATAGCTATCCATTGCATTAAGGAGTTCTTTTATGGAATCGAAATCTGGATGATTTGGATCGTTTGGCGCTTCTACTGCCTTTAGAGCTGAACCCTTTATAACTGGAAGATCGTCGCCAGGGAATTCATACTTGTTGAGCAGGTCCCTAACTTCCATCTCGACCAATTCGATGAGCTCTGGATCATCAACCATGTCGGTTTTGTTGATGTAGACGATTATTGCAGGAACGTTGACTTGCCTTGCCAAAAGGACGTGTTCTCTTGTCTGTGGCATTGGTCCGTCTGTTGCTGCAACAACAAGTATTGCACCATCCATCTGAGCTGCACCGGTAATCATGTTCTTGATGTAATCTGCGTGGCCTGGGCAATCGATGTGTGCGTAGTGCCTTTTCTCTGTCTGGTATTCAACGTGCGTGATGTTGATGGTGATACCTCTTGCCCTTTCTTCTGGTGCCTTATCGATCATTTCGTATGGTGTGTAGTCTGCCCATCCAAAGAATGAACAATACTTTGTAATAGCTGCTGTGAGCGTTGTCTTTCCGTGGTCAATATGCCCTATCGTACCAACGTTCATGTGAGTTTTGTTTCTTACAAATTTTTCCTTTGCCATACTCTTTGCCCCTCCTTTTTTCGCCTGTTGTGGAGTTTTTGTTATAAACTCATTTATACACTGTTTTAATTTATACTTTCCTCATGAAACTTTCTATAACTTTGTCAGGTACCTTGCTGTAGTGTGAAAGTGACATTATGTACGTTGCTCTACCTTGAGAGAGCGACCTAAGTGTTGTTGCGTATCCAAACATCTCACTTAGCGGGACAAGAGCTTTTATAACTCTTAGATGCCCTCTGCTTTCGAGACCGTCGATATGCGCCCTTCTGGAATTCAAGTCAGAAATTATGTTTCCCATGTAGTCTTCCGGCGTTACTACCTCAACTTTCATGATCGGTTCAAGCAGCACCGGTCCACCTTTTTCCACGGCTTCTTTGAATGCCATACTGCCTGCAATTTTGAATGCCATTTCTGAAGAGTCGACTTCGTGGTATGAACCATCGAGTAGTGTCGCTTTAACTCCAACTACCGGATACCCTGCCAAGATTCCAACTTGCATCGCTTCTTTAATTCCTTCTTCGATGGCTGGTATGTACTGCTTCGGTATGACACCACCAACGGTCTTATCAGCAAATTCAAATACTTTATCGAGACCTATAGGTTCGAAGTGGATAACAACGTGACCGTACTGTCCTCTTCCACCACTCTGCCTGATGTATTTGCCTTCACTTTTAACGCTTCTTGTGATCGTCTCCCTGTAAGCAACTTGTGGTTTTCCTACTCTAACATTGACTCCAAATTCTCTCTTCAATCTATCGACGATGATTTCAAGATGTAACTCTCCCATTCCTGAAAGTATAGTTTCACCCGTTTCCTTATCTACAAAGGCTCTTAGAGATGGGTCTTCTTCAAGCAATGATTGAAGAGTTTTCGAAAGCTTTGTTTCATCATCCTTTGTCGCTGGTTCGATTGCAATAGATATCACAGGTTCCGGGAACTCCATTTTTTCAAGAATAACAAACGTGCCTTCTTCACAAATGGTATCTCCTGTAGTGGTGTTTCTCATTCCAATGACGCCAACGATATCTCCAGCTCTGATGTATTCAACATCTTCGCGCTTGTCTGCATGCAGAAATATGAGTCTTGAAACGCGTTCTTTGACGCCTTTTGTCGTGTTGACAACATAACTGCCTTTTTCTAATCTGCCACTGTACGCTCTAAGGAACGTGAGCTTACCAACGTATGGATCCGTTTGGATCTTGAATGCATACGCCACAAACGGTGCATTTTCTGTTGGTTCTATTTGTAACTCTTTCCCTTCCTTATCGAATCCACGTACAGGTGGCAAATCGAGCGGAGATGGAAGATATCTAACAATGGCATCAAGTAGAGGTTGGATACCCAAATTCATCTTCGATGAACCGCATAGCACTGGGGTACCAAGTCCTGCTATTGTTATTCTTCTGAGGGCTTCATGAATCTGTTGAACGCTTGGCTCCTCTTCTGCAAGGTACAATTCCATGATCTCGTCATCTACTTCTGCAATCTTCTCGATCATTTCATACCTATATTCTTCCGTAGTTTCAAGCATGTCTGTTGAGATCTCTTCGAGAACCATTTCTGTTCCTTCTGCATCAAGCCATCTGATGGTCTTCATCTCGATCAAATCGATTATCCCTTCGAAGTCATTTTCCGTACCTATTGGAATCTGTATAGGAATTGGATGTGCGCCCAATCGATCGATCATCGTTTGAACAGCCATATCAAAATCTGCACCTGTTTTATCCATCTTGTTCATGAACGCGATGCGTGGAACGCCGTACTTATCTGCTTGTCTCCAAACAGTTTCCGACTGAGGCTCAACTCCTGCCGTTGCATCGAAAACTGCAACAGCACCATCCAAAACTCTTAGAGATCTTTCAACTTCTATCGTAAAATCAACGTGACCAGGAGTATCGATGATGTTTATACGGTGGTCTTTCCAAAAACACGTAGTAGCAGCAGATGTGATTGTGATACCACGTTCTTTTTCTTGAACCATCCAATCCATCGTTGCTGTACCTTCGTCAACACTACCTATATTATGCTTTTTCCCAGTAAAAAATAAAATCCGTTCTGTTGTTGTTGTTTTCCCGGCATCTATATGAGCCATTATTCCAATGTTTCTTAACTTATTCAGGTCGACATATAATGCCTTTACTTCTTCCATAATTTCCTCCTCGAAGACATGGGACTAAAACGTGGGACTATTTACCATTTCCTATACTCACCATCTAAAATGTGCAAATGCCCTGTTTGACTCCGCCATTTTGTGGACATCTTCCCTCTTTTTAACAGCAGCACCCGTATTGTTGTAAGCGTTCAGAAGCTCTTCTGCAAGTTTTTCTTGTAGTGGTTTTCCTTTCTTTGACCTCGCAATATCGACGATCCATCTAATTGCAAGTGTTGTCTTCCTCGGTTCTTGAACTTCGACTGGAACTTGATAAGTTGCACCGCCAACCCTTCTTGGCCGTACTTCCACGATAGGTTTCACATTTTCGACGGCTTGCTTGAAAACCTCTATACCTTCTTTGCCAGTCTTCTGCCCAAGGATATCTATTGCACCGTAAACGATCTTTTGGGCAATTGATTTTTTCCCATCCCACATAATCTTATTAACCATCTTCGTGACGAGCACTTCCCCGTACACAGGATCTGCTGGGACAACCCTAACCTCGGCTCTTCTTCGCCTCATTCGATTCCCTCCTTACTTCTTACCCTTTGCACCGCCAGCTGCTGCTCCAGCCTTTGGTCTCTTTGCACCGTATTTACTTCTACTCTGTCGTCTGTTCTCAACACCTGCTGCGTCAAGTGTACCACGGATGATCTTGTATCTGACACCTGGTAAGTCCTTTACCCTTCCACCTCTGACAAGCACGATGGAGTGTTCTTGTAGGTTATGTCCTACACCAGGAATATATGCAGTCACTTCGATACCGTTGCTCAACCTTACCTTTGCGATCTTCCTTAAAGCAGAGTTTGGCTTTTTTGGTGTCATCGTAGAGACTCTGACACAAACTCCACGTTTCTGGGGATGACCTTCAAGTGCTGGTGATTTGGATTTTTCCTCGACTTTCTCTCTTCCATACTTTACCAACTGATTAATAGTAGGCATCTAAACCCTCCCTTCAATCTACACACTCGTGAGATATTATAACTATCCTTTTTGAAAAAAACAATAAAGCCCGCGTGAACTTTATGTTTCGAACACTGCCTCGGGCGTATCATGTAAGAGCGAAAAGACCTGATGAGATCAAAGTTGCATGTATGCAATTCAAAACAAAAGGCGCACTATGCGCCCATTGTCACAAAGAAACACATAATCTCTCCGATTCTGGCTGGGGCGGTAGGACTCGAACCTACACTGCTGGAGCCAAAGTCCAGTGTCCTGCCAATTAGACGACGCCCCAACTTGATAAATCTTAGAAGGTTTTTGTAAGAATTCAAGCGCCTAAATTCTTTACAAAATTACCCAAGACCATTCAACATGAAAGTCACGAACAGTTAAGAAAGCTTCTGAAGACAAAAAGACTACCTTAGCAAAGGCTCAGAAAAAACTGGTGGGTGCGGCAGGGATTGAACCTACGGCCTCTTCCGCGTCAAGGAAGCGCTCTCCCACTGAGCTACGCACCCACTATTGTCTGTTTATCACCAAGCGATTCACATTCTACTATGTAACAACCTGTTTGTCAAGTATTTTTCGTAAATAATCCTTCTCTAGTTAATTCCTCATACTTCATAATTAACAAGCACGATTAGGAAATCAGCTGGGAGTAAGTTGAGTGGTATCACATTTGTACCTGAAATTGGTAGTTTTTTCTTCCCGTATCTGCTGATGACTACAACATTTTCAACTTCTATACTCCTGCCTGCAGTTTCACTTACAAACACTTCTATATATCTTTCATGAACAAGGTCGAGATTCCCCAAGACGATGAATCCTTTTTCTTCTTTCCAGAAGCTATAATTTGCAGTGAATCCATCCTGATAGTTTAGATAGGCATATCTGAACTCTCCTGAATAGAGGTCTGATAGTTCATTCCTAAGCTTCAATAACCATTTCAGATAGTTGTACATACTTCCGTCTGCATTGTTCCAATGCATGGCATAGTAGTCGAAGAATGCAAGCTTACCATAAAACTGGTCATCGGGTGGCAGTATCGTTTTGCCATATATCGTGTTGTCAAGGCCGAGATTCATGGGTTGGAGCTCTTCGATCTCCTGACCACTATTAATATACGGTATCGCATTGGGTGCGAGGTAAAGGAGTGCAGGTGCTAAGTATTTCAATTTACTGCCATTCTCTCGAGCTACGATCCTTGGCGTGTCTGGTGTTTCGCAGGATGCAATAAAAGGCACGACAAGATTTGGTACAGTTTCTTCTATGAATTCGTAAAATTCCCTTGATCTTACGACCACATACCAACTGTTGCCAAGTATACATTCGTAGCCTTCGTTTTTTGCCTTTACATCGTTCTTCATTTCGAGCTCTTCTGCTATAAGCCCAAAGGCTGGATCGATTGATTTTGCCTTGGAAATGATCATGTCTTGTAATTCTGACGGCAATGCATGGCCCATGTCTATCCTTGCCCCGTCTATACCATACCTTTTTTGGTACGTAGGAATTATGTCTGAAAGGTATTCCCAGAGTGGTATATTGGGCTCATTGCCAGGGAATTTACTCGATTTTACTACATCGAATAGTACGTACGGTGGTTGGTCTTTCGATATGTATCTTTGACTCAATGCTGGGTGGTCTAAATACAGTCTGAGAAACGTTGCATCGTCCCAAGTGGGCTGTGGGTCGTTGACCCAATCTGAAAAGCCTGGAGGTGTGATGATGCCAAATTCCTTGGCAATGTTCGATAGTACGCTACCATCCATGTGCTTTACCTTTTCCCACTTTTCTGGGTCTATCTTGTCTGGAGATAACGTAAATTTACCGAGGTGTTTTTTGACTTCTTCGTTTGAATATATGATATCCAAATCGTCTGGATCAGGAATTTTGAATGGTAGTTCTGGTACGTACGGTGGTTTGTAGCTCGCAAGTTCTTCTATCTTTATCCAGTAGAACCAATCTGGATGTTCTTTTATTAAGTCACTATCTCTTGAAGCGGTGCGAGGTATAAAGTCGAGCACAATGCGTATACCAAGTAGGTGTGCAGCCTGAACAAGTGCCTTGAACTGTTCTTGCACATCCATGCCATCCAAGAGTGGGTCGGCATACGAATCGTCAAGTTCTATTGGGTTTTTCACTGCATACGGCGAGCCTATCTCACCTTTTTTGAATATGTTACTCATTTTGGAAATGGGTAGCATATACAGAACATTGATTCCCAAATTCTTTAGATAAGGCAGTAACGCGATCATTTTCAAAAACGTTCCTGATTCACGATAACCGAATATATCTTCAGGTTCGAATGGGCCAAATCCTTTGTGGTTGTAAGCAACGGTCGCCCTTGGTAATGCGCCGTACATCTTTGAACTCATGAGCCAACTTGCATCTTTCTCACCTCTGAGCTGCGCAAGTGACTTTGAATAATCAGCTCCATTATTGTTTTGCACTATTTGCTCTATTACTAATGAAAAGTATTCATATGGATCTACAAAGCACGAACCATCTTTCATGGAAAGCTTTCCACCATATTGTGAAAAACTATGCTCAATCCACTGTTTTGGAAGTGCGTACAATGTCTTACCAGTAATCTTACTTTTGAGAAATGCTTGTAGATTTTTCAGTTCAACCATTAAATAGACCTCCTCCACTATCATCTTCAAGTGTCGTCACTATATGTTACTCACATATCCTTGACTAAACATCACTTTTGTTGTATAATTTAGCTCGCTGGACGGAGGTGTGTCCGAATTGGCTAAGGAGCCGGTCTTGAA
>DPIB01000209.1 GCA_003522805.1 Fervidobacterium sp.
TCATGCAAAGTTAACAGCATCAGTATTGGCTTATATTATCTAGTAAATTTCTCTCATTCATAACTTGTGTGTTGCAAAATAACAGACGCCGCGCCCAAAATCCCGGCTTCTTCGACTAGAGGACTCTGAAATATAGAGTATGTTCCCTTGAAAGTCGGCATGACAAGATGTTCGACCTTCTTTTTCAAAGGTTCAAACAGTATCTCTCCCGCTCTTGAAATCCCGCCTCCTATAACGACAACCTCTGGGTTGAATATATGAATGAAATTGGAAATACCGGTGGCCAGCGCATTCACAAGCCTTTCGACTATGATTTGCCCAAGCAGATCTCCCGCTTTTGCAGCGTCGAACACGGCTTTCCCATCGATATTCTCACTGTTGAAGATAACAGACTCTGGAAACTTCTTTTTTCCTTCCAGTGCCATCCTCTTGATTGCGGTCGCCGAAGCAAAAGCCTCTAAGCAACCATAATTTCCACAACCACACTGTGGCCCATTAGGTTCTATTATAACATGCCCTAATTCTGCCCCTATGCCATCTTTACCTGTAATGAGCATTCCATGTGAAATGACGCCACCACCGACGCCTGTTCCAAGGGTTATTCCAACTATGTGGTTATAACCTCTACCAGCACCAAACCATTTTTCTCCTAAAACAAAAGCATTTGCATCATTTTCGACGTACACCGGTTTGTTAAGGAATCTACTTAACAGACTGCCAAGTTCAAAATCAGTCCAATTTGGGAAATTCGGTGAAAACCTTACGATACCTCTATCATGATCTATTGAACCCGGGGAGCCTATTCCAACACCAAGGATGTCATAACCCTTTGCTAACTTCTGAACTGTTTTAGCCATTCTTTCAACAACTTTCTCTCCACCTTCTTCCACCAGCGTTTTCTCCTCGATTTTCTTGACTATCTTACCGTTTTCAACTTCTACTAAACCAATTTTGAAGAATGTACCGCCTAAGTCTATTCCGACTACGTACATTTACACTTTCCTCCCTATTATTCCTTGATTTTTGTTTATTCAAGATGTTTCAATTTTTTCTATTCTATCCGATTATAACATAAGATTTCGATTTAGTGTATAATATAAATGAGGAAAAAGAGTCGGTCGATGTATAAGAACCAGCAAGCAAAAACACACTCTTTTTGAGGAAGGTGGTAACTCAATGGCAGAGACCTTAGATACAGAATTACTGGATAAGATAAGACTAGTATCCCCTGGAACAAAATTGAGGAAGGCTTTGGAAGAAATAATAGATGCGGAACTTGGGGTACTGATCGTTTTCATCGATGAGAATGAACTCAAGGCAAATTCCAATGTCTTTCAGTCCGGTTTCAGAATTGATTGTCCGTTTTCTCCTGAAAGATTATATGAGCTCTCAAAAATGGATGGTGCAATAGTTTTGGATGAAAATGTAAATAGAATTCTTGCAGCAAATGTCCATTTAGTTCCTGATCAGTACATACAAACCTCAGAAACCGGCACAAGACATAGAACTGCTGAAAGGGTTGCAAAGCAGTTTGAGAAGATGGTCATTGCGATTTCTAAGAGACGAAGCATAGTAACTCTTTACTACAAGGACAAGAAACATATATTTGAAGATATAAACTTTGTTCTGACAAGAGTAGCTCAGACAATAAACGCTTTAGAAAAGTTCAGGGAGACATTTGATAATGATTTAGAACTGCTGAATCTCAGAGAAATCGAAGGAAACGTGACATTAGACTTTGTGTGCGAAATACTTATTAGAGGCATCGAAATAAGAGATATTTCCAATAGTGTTTTGCTAAACATCGTTGAACTAGGCAGTGAAGGAAGACTTTCTTCTCTAAGGCTCAGAGAGGTGTTGAAAGACTTGAATGAGATAATGACTTTAATGATATTGGACTACAGTAAAAAGGAATTATCAGAAGAAGAGGCGAGGACGGTTTTGGAAAACATGTGGGGGTTGGAATACAAATTAACCGCTTTTTCAAAAATCCTAGGATATGATGCTACGAACATGCATCAAGTATCTGAAACCCAGGTTTACCCGAGAGGTTATAGAATACTGAGAAGAGAAATACATATACCAATGAGTGTCTCACAAAATGTTGTTAAATCATTTCGCACAATCGGGAACCTTGCTAAAAGCGACGTCAGTCGTTTAGAGAGAGTAGATGGTATCGGGACAAAAAGGGCGAAGGCAATTTTGCGTGCCTTGAAAGGCATCAGAAAAAAGCGAGGATAGATTCCTCGCTTTTTTCTGACATGTTCTACTGCATGCTTATCGGTAAATCTGTATTCATTTTCAGAATCTCTGATCGGAAATATCAAACTACTTAGATTAAATGAACTACAATTCCGCTCTTGAGTTTTGGTTCAAACCACGTAGATTTTGGAGGCATTATCTTACCTTCATCTGCAACCTTTATTAGATCACTTATCAATGTAGGATACATTGCGAAAGCAACTTTGAAATCTCCACTATCTACCAACCTTATCAATTCTTCAATTCCCAATATTCCTCCAACGAAGTCTATTCTCTTATCAATACGTGGATTCTCAATTCCTAGTATAGGTGCGAGTATGTTGTTTTGCAAAATCGAGACGTCCAGAGAATCGATTACATCATCGGATTCATAAGTACCACTCTTTGGCTCAAGTCTGTACCACGTTCCAGACAAGTACATACCTATCGCATGCTTTTGTTCTGGCTTGTATATAGCGTTGACCTTTTCAACGTTAAATTTCTCTGAAACCTTTTTTAGAAATTCTCCTTCCGAATTGTTATTTAGGTCCCTAACAACTCGATTGTAATCCAGTATTTTCAGTTGATTATGTGGGAAGAGTGCTGCAAGGAAATAATTGTATTCTTCATTACCAGTATAATTAGGATTTTCATTTCGAAAATCGATTGCTGCCCGTACGGCTGCTGCCGCCCTGTGATGTCCGTCAGCAATATAGAATGCGTCAACTTTCTTGAAAGCTTGAACAATAGCCTCAACTTCTTTTTCATCACTCACAACCCATACAACATGCCTTACGCCAGACTCATCAACAAAGTCGTACTCGGGTTCACCTTTTGCGTTTCTCATTATCACTTCATCCACATCAGGCTGAGACTTGTACATTAGAAAAACAGGACCAGTATGTGCCCTTACTACTTTCACGTGGAGAGCCCTCTCATCTTCCTTATCTTTCCTAGTAAGTTCGTGCTTTTTGATCTTGTTTTCGATATACTCATCAACAGAGAATGTTGCAAATACGCCGGTTTGAACATGATCCTTCCAGTATTGTCTATAGATAAAGAAAGCAGGCTTTTCTTCTATAAACGTATAGCCATTATTCATAAGCCATTCCAGATGTGCCCTACCTGTCTTTAGTACTTCTGGATCGTGTGTATCTGCCGGATAATCAAAATTGATCTCAGGCCTTGACACCTTGTAGAACGTATAAGGATTCTTTTGTGCAACTGCCCTCGCCATCTCTTCCGTTACCACATCGTAAGGTTTTGCAGTAATCAAACTCACCATATCTCTCCTAGGCCTCAGCGCTCTAAATGGTCTTACTATCATCCTTTACAGCACCTCCATATGTTATATTTTGTTCTATTGTTTTTCAAAGTAAACCTAGTTATCAAAGAGTAATTTTCCCTACGTACAACGGGAAATCCTTACACAATCTGAGAACCTTTTCTGACACATTCTTTACTACGACATCATCCACGTTACCTTCCTCATCTTTAACATTTTTCAGGACAGTTACGATTAGCTCTGCAATCTCTTCCATTTGTGCTTCCTTCATTCCACGTGTCGTAAGCGCAGGTGTACCAAGCCTTATACCACTTGCGACAAATGGGGGACGTGTTTCATTTGGAATCGTGTTCTTATTCACCGTTATGTGGCAATATCCGAGTGCATTCTCTGCAGCCTTTCCAGTAACGTTAAGTGGATTTAAGTCAACTAACATCAAGTGTGTATCTGTACCGCCAGAAACGATCCTAAGTCCTCTATCTTCTAAAGCTTTTGCAAGTGCTTTTGCATTTTTGACTACTTGCTTCTGATACTCTTTGAACTCATCGCTCAATGCTTCCTTAAAACAGACTGCTTTTGCAGCTATTATATGCATCAACGGGCCACCTTGTATACCAGGGAATATCGATTTGTTGATTGCCTTGTAAATTTCACCGTCATTTGTGAGTATGATTCCGCCACGGGGTCCTCTGAGTGTTTTATGAGTTGTACTAGTAACCACATGTGCATATTCCAGTGGATTTGGATATATGCCAGCTGCAACCAAGCCTGCAAAATGCGCCATGTCAACAACAAGGTATGCTCCCACCTCATCAGCAATCTCTCTAAACTTCTTGAAGTCTATGGTCCGAGAATACGCACTACCGCCCGCAACTATAATTTTTGGTCTATGCTCGAACGCTATTTTTCTTACTTCATCGTAGTCAATTGTTTCGGTCTGTAGATTTACACCATACTGATAAACTTTATATATCTTCCCTGAGAAATTAACTTCTGCACCATGAGTTAAGTGACCACCATGGCTTAATGACATCCCTACTAACACAGAACCTGGCTCGGCTAACGCAAAATAAGCTCCCATATTCGCTTGCGAACCAGAGTGGGGTTGAACGTTTGCATACTTAGCATTGAAGAGCTTCTTTACCCTATCACGTGCCAAAGTCTCAGCAACATCCACCCATTCACAACCACCGTAATATCTCTTCTTCGGGTAACCTTCTGCATACTTGTTTGTCAAAACGCTTCCCATAGCCTCCATAACAGCTTGCGAGACGAAATTTTCGGAAGCGATCAGTTCAAGTCCGTATTCCTGCCTATCCCATTCTTTCAAAATCACGTCATATATCTCCGGATCCACCTGCCTAACATGTTCCCACATAACCACACCTCCAGTCCACCTTTTTCAATGTCTAACGCGAAAATTAGGAAAGTGAACTACCCCCACCT
>DPIB01000053.1 GCA_003522805.1 Fervidobacterium sp.
TCTCTTGCAACCATTATAACATCACCTACTCGATTGTACAATTCGGGATGCATACGGCCTGGCCCAAATAGTTCTAAATCAAGTGCTTCTCTTGGAGTCAAAAAGTCCGCAGAATCAGGATAGTTTGAGTCGAAATAATGTTTTAGTAACTCCACGTTATTGCGTCTTGAAAGATAGAAATACATCATTCTCATTTCACCACCTGGTGGTGAGGATAACAGTCTGTTGAAAGTATCCGTCGGTTTTAGGAAATTGTTATTAGAAGAGGGAACTTGAACCATACCGTGGTCTGAGGTAATGACGAATAATGTCTCATTATTCAGAGATTCTGTTGAGAATCTTTTCAGTTCTGTGAGAAGTCTTCTCAATTCGATCTCGTAAGCATCACTATCTGGCCCCTTTTTGTGTCCCAGACCATCTAGATAGCCCCAGTAGATGTATAGTATTCCCTGCCAGTCTTCCGAGAGCCGTCTCTTCAGTGTGGCAAGCAAGTCTCCCATGTAATAGTAACTCATGATATGACCGTTACGATGTATAAAGTAAGAGAGTCCGGAATTGGCTATTGTTGAGTGTGTAAGAACACCACCATAGAGGCCTTCATTTTTGAGGAGGTCGAATACATTTTCAAGCTTGTGGATTCTCTTTTTCATCATGCTTGAAAATATTCCACCTTCAACCCCAGGGTATGAGAATTCTATCATGTTTGCAATTGAACCTATTTCTCTGAGATATAGTATATATCCAAGTAGTCCATGCTCTTTTGGTGTTTTCGCTGTAAACCAACTTGTCAATGCAGCAGCTGTTGTTGTCGGGAAAACACTCGAAACTTTCACGACATTTTCGAAATTGAGTTCTTTGTTCATTTCTATAAACTTCTCATACCCCATTCCATCGATCAAGAATATCACTATCTTCTTCACATCGTTTAAAAGCCCCTCGAGAGGACCTTCGAGGGGATATTCATCGTGAAATGTTTGGCAGTCGAAATATTTTAAGAATGTTGACATCAGGTTCACTATGCTTTTTTCATAGTCAGGTTTACCCTCTATCATATAATACCACTCTCTCATCTTTATGCTATAAACCTCATCCCTTTACTGCTCCACTTACAAGTCCACCTACTATGTATTTTTGCATGAGTAGGAAGAGCACGACCATAGGTACCATTCCAATCAAGGCGGCAGCTGTAAACAAGCCCCACTCCGTTTCAAAAGGTCCTGTCGAGAATGTGTAAAGCCCCACTGCATATGTATATTGTTTGACGTCTTGCAAAATGATCTTTGCAAGTACGAATTCGTTGAACGTACTCATAAACGTAAGAATCACTATGACAGCGAGTATAGGTGAAGCTAATGGAAGCACTATCTTAACGAATGTTTGCCATCTTGTTGCGCCGTCGATTAGCGCTGCTTCTTCAAGTGAATCGGGTATCGTATCATAGTATCCCTTGATGAGGTACATGTTATAAGCTATGCCACCGAGATATGCGAACACAAGACCTGAGATCTTGCTCAAACCAAATCCCGGGATGTACTTTCCAGCAAACGCAAGGAATGTATAAATGGCGATCATGTACATTATAGCTGGGAACATTTGAATGAGTAGCAAGAACATTATACCATATTTTCGTCCTTTAAATCTCATACGACTGAATGGGTATGCAGCAAGTGCAGTTACTGCCGTGGTGATAAGTGAAACACTAAGCGCTACGATGATACTATTCATTATCCATCTTAGTAAGTAATGGTCTGGTTTTCTTTGCCAAATTTGGTCGATTCTGAATGCTGCACCATCGATTGTCTTCAAGGATTTGGATATGTCTTTAAGTCCCAATTTGTCTGAAAGATCAGTCGCTTTTCTCGACATGACGTTCATGTTTGGAACCACATTGTTTCTGTAAGTTGAAAGTACCACATCTGTCAACCTCTCAAGTGATTGAGGCCTGACCTTGATCCCAGTCTTGGATACAGTTATGAACTCAGACCCTTGATTTTCTGCTTCGCCTAAATACATTTTCAGTTCACTTATGTACGGTTCATAATTTTCAACGAACAGATCGTAATTGGTAAACATATCTTTCGCGGTTCCGGGCCAGTCGATGTTTTTCACAAGTGCTCTCAGATTTTTCTGTTCTTTCGAACCTTCAGGTAGTTGTGCGGCAAAATCCGTCACAAGCCCAAACACACGTTTTGATTGTATATTGAGTAACTGAAGCTGACTCGGTAAACTTAAAGAAGAGACTCTATCTTTGATTTCTAGAATCTGATCTTTCAAAACCTGTGCATTGAGATAAACCAGAGCCTGGGATATCTTTTCATAGGCTTCATCAATTTCATTGTTTAACTTGTCTAACTGACTTTTCAGTTTTGTAGCATTCGAGCTTTGCTGATTTATTTGGGCTTGTAGTTCAAACATCTTTTGAGTTGTGCTATTCAACTGATTAAGCAACAGTACACTCTCTTTGATTGTGGAAGCTACATTTGTTGTAAATGCATCTACAGTATTCAAAAAGTCTGAATATGGTGCTTTATCTTTATAAGAGAAGTTCCTCCATTTGCTAAGCACTTTTCTATAGAGTTTTTGGAACTCGCTGACAGTAGTATCTATCTCTTGAAGGTCTGCGTATTTTTCTGTTTCCAATTTCAAATTCGCTATTTCCGAAAGTGTTTCAGTAAACTTACTCATTATGAACTCTTCGTCCGGCAAAAATTCTGCATATGCTTCTGAGTCCTTAGCTGATTCTAATATCTGTGTCAAACTGTTAAGTACTTTGGAATATTCTTTCAGCTGGGGTAAAAGCAATGTTTTTATCGTGTTGATCTGATTTGTAAATTGTGACTGTTGCGATGCATAAGATTTTTCAAGAGGTTCCAAGATAGCAGTAAGTTCATCTATGCGGGTTTTCAACTTTTCTGCTTGGTTCTTCTTATCTCCGATCATTCTTTCCCAATCATTTTTTCCGGAAAATACATCATTTATTTCGGAAAGAGTCGATAGATCAACGCCATTATTGTAAAGTTCATAAGCTGCTACACCCAGATATTCTTCTGGCTTTTCAAAGTTCAGTGTCGCAACGATGCTGTCCAAGTTGTTTGAAAAGCTTGAAACAAGTTTGTCCGAATTTTGTTCAAAGTAGTCTCTTACTGCTTGTATGCTTTTGTCTATCTGCATTTTGAGTTCTTCAGTCTCTTTTATATATTCTTTGAATTTCTGGATGTCTTTGCTGAATAACTTATTAGCTTCTTCAACTGTTGCCTTATCGTGAGGTGGCGCCGAGAGTACTAGCGCATCTATATCAGAAACCAATCTTGGACCGTTTTTCTCAGGTGCAAGAAGATCTATGTAGTTTTGAAAAGTAAGTCTGCTACTGAACATTTTCGTTGAAAACGCTGCATTATCTCTTCTGAGAGATGTTGAAACAACCCAGACTATTGGGAATAAAACAACAATACACACCAAAATTAAGATTACATGGGTTAGTATTTTTCTCCTCTTTTTAACCATTATCTGTTCACCTCTTCAAAGGAACCTGATAGCCTGAAGTTTATAAAGCTCAGTCCACCAACTATAAAGAATATGATTATGGAAATAGCGGAGGCAAATCCAAAATCTTGCCCTCTTCCACCTTCAAATGCCAACTTATAGGTGTAGGATATGAGTATATCCGTTGAGCCTGCAGGTGTTGTTGTATTCGGCATGGCTGGTCCACCACCGGTAAGTAAGTAGATGTTACCGAAGTTGTTGAAGTTGAATGCGAAGCTACCCACGAGTAGTGGTGCAACTGTGGTCATCAACAATGGGAACGTAATCTTCCAAAATCTTTGCCACTTGCTCGCACCATCTATTGATGCTGCTTCGTAATAGTCTTCCGGAATGCTTTGCAGTGCACCAAGTGTGACAACCATCATGTACGGAAAACCAAGCCAGGTATTGACTGTCAACACTGCAACTTTTGCCCAAAATGGATCATTCATCCACTTGATTGGCTCTCCTCCGAAGAGTTGCGCAACGATGAACTTGTTTATGATACCGTACGTTTCGTTGAAAAATCCATTCTTCCAGATCAGGACCGATATGAATGCAGGTATTGCCCATGGAATGATAAGAAGTGATCTGTAAATTGTCTTACCACGAAGATCAGGATCATTCAAGACAAGTGCAAGTATCAATCCAATGACGAAGGTGAAAAGGACACTTAACGCCGCCCATGTGAAGTTCCAAACGAATATCTTTGTGAACGGTCCAGAAATCGTTGGATCAGTGAATATCTTCGTAAAGTTCTTAAAGCCATAACCTGATATGTAACCAGCTACGGCGAATTTCTCTCCACTTTCGCTCACGTCATAAATCGTACCGTTTTCTTCTATCAAAGGTTTGTTTGTGGATGTGTTTATTATGACGGTCTTAACTACGCTTTTCCCTTTTTCTACAGTTTCAGCTAATCCCAGTTTGTACATGTGCTTGATTTGAGAAAAAGTAAATCTGCCTTCCATGTCTTGACGTATGGAGTATCTATTTAAAAGACTGTCTGTGAATTCTACTTTACTCAGGGTTGGAAATAGTATAGAGTACTTAAAGAAATCCTCGTTTATATAAGTTGATAGATCATCTGGTGAATAGAAGTACTTATATAGTTTCTTCCCATCTCTTATAATTTCTATCCTCCCATTTTGTCTTTCAAATCTTAGTCCGCTCTCACTTAACTTTATCAGTTCAGCTTCACCAAGTATCAATTCCCCTGCTTCACTTTTGAGCACCCTGTAATCACGTGCTATGTAAGGATTATTCCCAACATAGACGATGACCTTAAAATCTGTCGTTGGTTGTGTGCCTTCGTATCTCACATAAATATTGTAAGAGTACAGCTTTCCATCATCGATAACATACGTATATATAGGATCAACGAGTAGTCTTTCGACTACTTCTTGCCTTGTCATGATATGTCCTGTTCCGTAGTTGGTAAAGGCTGTCCTTATTGTAAATGCTATAGGGTAGAGAACGAGTATAAACAACAATATCAATGCAGGTATCATGTATCTGTATGGATAAGCTTTTCTGTTGATTATGAAAAAATCTATCAGAAAGATCAGGACAAAGAGCGTAATGGAGAGTTCGTAAAAACCCCTGCTAAGTAGGAATATACCGCCAAAGATGCTGAAAACAGTGAATAAAGTTAACAACACCCATCCTAGAAGTTTTAGAAACTTCATCAAAATCGAGCACAGGAGACTCCACCTTCTACAAGGTCGAGAAGAATGTGCTCTTCCCTCCTTTCAAACATCAGAGTTCTTGACTTTTCTACCAGCCTTAGTTTTTTGTAATTTGCACTATCGTGTATGTTTCACCTCTAATTCCCTTTTCCCCTTATCGAAAAATATCCACTGCTCCTTAATCCCGATATCATGCCGCTCATACCTTATATGCTCATCAACTTTCCATCAAAGGCTTGGTGCAAGCCAACCTTCTTCCCTTTCTCTATTCCAAAACTTTAGTCTAGGCACAATGGATAGTCATGACTTCTAAGAAAAGGCACGGGGTACTACCCCGTGCCCCCTGATCCGTAAGATATTATTTAATCTGCGCCTTTATTTGTGTCACTGCATCTGCAAGCGCTTTTTCTGGTGCGACACCTTGGTCAAGTACCTTTGCAAGCGCATCACCCATTGCTCCCCATACTGCTGCCATTTCTGGAACATTTGGCATCGGTATTCCATACGTTCCAAGGAAATCTGCAAATTTCTTCGTGAGAGGATCTTTCGTCATCACAATATCGTTAACGTCTTTTCTAGACGGGCATCTTGGGTCAGACTGCCAAATTTGGTACATGACATCCTTCGTAGCAACGAATTTCGTAAGGAAATCGAGTGCAAACAATTTGTTCTTACTTTTTGCATTAACCATGAAACCTTGTGCACCGAAGAACGGTTTTGGATCTTTTCCACCAGGCAGTGTTGGAATTGGAGCAACGTCGAAATTTATACCTGCCTGTTTGTATCCAGGAATTGCCCATGGTCCGTTGAGGATCATTGCGGCAAGCCCATCCTTGAAGAGTCCATCCATCGTGTTGTAGTTGTCACCAGATGTAAGGAGTTTCTCATCAACCAGTTTCTTCAAGAATTTCATTCCCTCGATTGCCCCTGCATTTGCAAGCCCAACATCTTTTACATTGATTTTACCAGATTTGTCAGTTCCAAATACATATCCGCCGTAGGCGAATATGGCGAATGCACTGTTGTAGAAGTTCTTGAAATCGTATACGAATCCTCTGACTTCTCCGCCGTAATCCTTTTCGATCTTCTTTGCCATCGCAATAAGCTCGTCGAACGTTTTTGGTGGAGTGGTCACATAGTCCTTGTTGTACATCAATGCTTCACCGTCGAACGCATATGGAATACCATAGAGCTTCCCGTTATAAGTGAATCCTTGGAGCGGAGTTGGGAAATATTTGTCTTTTTCTGGAAGATTAATTGGTTCAAGTAATCCGTTAACAACGAGTTCACCAGTCCAGTCGTGCGCACCAACTATTATATCTGGACCTTCTCCTGCTGGAGCTGCTGTTAAGAATTTCGACTTGATGTCACCGAAGTTAACTTGAATGATGTCAACTTGTACACCATACTTTGCCTTGTACTGATCCGCAAGTTTCTTAAGAATAGGAACCTGTGCCTCCGATGTCCACACCGTAATCTTCTTTGCTTGACCAAATGCCATGAACACAAACAACACGGCAAGAACTACTGTCAATACCTTTTTCATACGCTCTACCTCCCCTTCGTATAGGATAAAAGATGAAGAAGTACCCTTCTAAAGCTAATTGCAAAATATCTTGAGTATTCCTAAACTTATTATACTACAACTTTCATCAAATTGAACAACAAATGGAATAGTTTCCACGGTACAAGATTGGTTTCGTATGGACAGACATATTTGAACATGCTTACGTATAAAGTAGCATACTAGAGCAAGCGACAACGATATAGTGGTTTTCATTCATAATTTTCGTTACTCATCATTGAAGTTTCTCAGTACATATTATATAATTTAAATTGACTCTTAGGTCTGTATATTTAAGAATTTCTAAAAGAGAACACTGGAGGTGACAAGTGATGGAAAAGAGAAGAAGAGTTATTATTCTTGGTGCAGCAGGAAGAGATTTTCATAATTTCAACACATTCTTTAGGAACAATCCTGATTATGAAGTTGTCGCATTTACAGCTACTCAGATTCCCGACATTGCAGGTAGGATCTATCCGGCAGAATTAGCAGGACCACTCTATCCAAATGGTATTCCCATCGAAGAAGAAGTGAATTTACCAGAGCTTGTTAAGAAGTACAATGCAGATGAAGTTGTACTTGCTTATAGTGATTTACCACATCAGTACGTCATGGAAAGGGCATCCATCGTTCTTGCAACAGGCGCTGATTTTAAATTGATGGGACCAAAAGGAACGATGATCGAATCAACGAAACCTGTTATCTCTGTATGCGCGATAAGAACAGGCTGTGGAAAGAGCCAGACAACAAGAAGAGTACTCGACATTCTCAGGGCAAATGGGGTGAAGGTTATATCGATCAGGCACCCTATGCCTTATGGTGATTTGGTTGCGCAGAAAGTTCAGAGATTTTCTGACTATTCTGACCTTGATAAGCACGAATGCACAATCGAAGAAAGGGAAGAGTACGAACCACACATCGATAGGAAGAGTGTTATCTATGCAGGTGTCGACTACGAGGCAATATTGAGATCTGCCGAGGCAGAAAATCCTGGCGTAATTCTATGGGATGGGGGAAACAACGACTTTCCATTTTACAAATCAGACCTTCAAATAGTTGTCGTCGACCCACACAGACCGGGGCACGAAGTATCGTACTACCCGGGAATGGCAAACTTACTCATGGCAGATGTTATAGTTATCAACAAAGAAGAAACGGCAGATAGAGAAGACATAGAAACAGTGAGAAAGAACATTGCAAGATGGAATCCAAATGCCATTGTTGTGGATGCTGCATCACCGATATTTGTTGACGATGCGTCGATCATTAGAGGTAAAAAAGTATTAGTAGTTGAGGATGGACCAACCCTAACACATGGTGGAATGCGATACGGTGCAGGCTACGTAGCAGCAAAGAAATTCGGTGCAAGAGAATTGATCGATCCTAGACCATTTGCAGTCGGTTCTATTGTTTCAACATATGAAAAATACAGTCACCTCGATGTCATACTACCAGCAATGGGCTACGGCGACAAACAGATCAAAGAACTTGAAGAAACGATAAATAATTCGGATGCAGATGTCGTTGTAATAGGTACGCCGATCGATTTAAGAAGAGTCATGAAAATAAACAAACCTGCTGTAAGAGTTAGATATGAATTACAAGAGATCGGTGAACCTACGCTTGATGAAATAATAAAGGATTTCCTTACGAAGAAAGGATTATTGAAATAATTGATGAAGTAGCGAAGTAGCTATTAGAATATAGCTGAATATCTAAAAATCAAGTGCGGTGAAAGATTAACCCGCACTTGATTTTTATCACTAGTGAACTTCCGCAAGTCTAAGCCATGGAGTCCAAGTTCCTACCTTGATAAAGATCTCCGACAATACGTACTAGCTTCACGTTCATGTCTTGCTGCTTGTAAAATGCAAATTCGAGTGTTTTTAGCATGAGTTCCTGCGTTTCCTGTACCTGAGCTTCTGCCTGAGCATTTGCAGAGGTAGTAGCTGATGCATTGTTACTGGAAACGGGATTTGTAAGCATTGCGATGTTTAAGGCGTTGATACCTTCAATCCTCATACGCACCACCTCTTAATTCTTATCGACTATTACATAGTTTGTTTTAGATCCCACAATCGAAAAAACTGTCTTGTCGTCATTACTATCTACTTCTATTTCTAAACCTATCTTCTTCGCTATCTCGCTAGCAATATAGAGGCCCAAACCTGTCCCGTCTGAATTTGTACCTTTGTAGAACCTTTCAAATATTCTTCCCACTTCTTCTTCGGGTATCTTCGGACCATGGTTTATTATATCTATCCTGTCATTTGAAATTTTTACCACAAATGGTGGACTACCGTGCACAAAGGCATTGCTCAAAAGTATTGAGATTATTATTCCTAAGCCTTCCTTATTTGATTCTATCTTTCCTTCTCCCTCAACCGTAACCTCTTTATCTTTGAATTTCTGCCTCACGATTTCATCGACAAATTCTGGTATATTTATAGATTCGCGGGTTAGTGTCTCAACACGAGCAATAAGAAGCATGTTCTCGATGATTTCCTTTATTTCCATGCTACTCTCTTCGATGGCACTGATCGACTCGTTCAAAATCTCTTCGTCTTTGAGTCCCCATCTTTTCAGCATATTAACATATCCCATCAAACTAGCAACCGGGGTTCTCAACTCGTGCGAAACTGCAGAAACAAAAGATTCTTGAGATTTATATGCCTTCTCAATTCGCTCCATTAATTCGTTGAATTTATAAACCAGTTCAGAAACCTCTTCACTTTTGGGCTCTATCCTGACCCTGAAGGACACATCTTTACCTCCAAGTATTTCGATCTGGTTTATAAATTCCTTCAGATCGTTGACACTGCTTTTGGAGATAGAGTAATTTGCGAAAAATACTGATATGGCAAGGATAACGATGGAAAGCACAAATATGTTTCTCAGTAGATTTATGAAACGTATAGCGGAGGTGACTTCCTTTCCCAAAATCAGCGGTTGTAGTTTAGTAAAGTAGAAATACCTATCAGACACTTTGGTGATGCCTTCTGAATCGATGTATCCTATTCCATAAGGATCGCTTACCACCATTTTCTCGTCGGTAGATGCCACGTACATGTCCCACCTTCTGACTATGTACTGCAATCCAAATGGCGTCTGAATGATGGTGACAAATCTATCTGCATTCATGAATTCATCTGATATACTTCTCATTACTGAGACTGCGAAGAAACTATATATGAGAAAAAGAACGACCGCTACTATGATTATCGCAGCCAGCGTGTTGAATAGAGAGAGTTTAGTTGCCAGCTTCAAGTTTCTCACCAGCTATTTTGTAACCTACCCCTCGAACAGTTTTTATAAGGTCAGGTGAGAGTTTCTTACGAATGTAGTTTATGTACACTTCAACTGTATTGTCAGAACCATAGTAGTCAATTCCCCAAACTGCATTCAGAATTTCTTCCTTACTTACCACTCTATGTTTATTTTTTACCAAATACATCAACAGTTCAAATTCTGTCTTGCTTAGTTCAACTTCCTCACCTTTGTATATGACCTTTCGCTGCTCTTCGTATATCTCCAGCGGACCAAAAATAATAGGTGTGGATAGGCTTATATGTTTCCTTCTCAAGAGTGCCCTTATGCGTGCTAACAATTCTTCGTTATCAAACGGCTTCGTCATATAATCATCTGCACCAGAATCGAATCCTGTCAACTTATCTTTCTTCATTCCGAGAGCAGTGAGCATAAGTATAACAACATCAGGACTCAGTTTCCTGATTTGTGTGGCAACATCATAACCATCTATGTCAGGGAGCATTATATCCAGTATAACTAAATCAGGGCCATCTTCCCTAAAATTCTCAATTGCATCGATTCCATTTTCATAGGAGACAACCTCATAACCTGCATGTTCGACTTCGATTTCGAGTAATCTTCTTATCTTTCTATCATCCTCAACTATCATGATTTTGGCCTTTTTATTTTCGTCGTTTCTCTCCATCCCTTCACCTGTCCTCCACCTGCTCTATACTTTTCGGACTTTTCGACACAGTTACAACTATTCTAAATGAGAATACTTAGAGTGTTCTTAAAATTCAACGATGATTAATGATGATTTAGGATTAGGTCAACTCACATTCTATTGAAAAATATCGGTATTATGATATAATCAATACTTGGTGTCTAACTTAGTACCTATCGAATGGAGGCGTGTCCGAACAGGCTAAGGAGCCGGTCTCGAAAATCGGTGGACCTCACGGTCCGTGTGGGTTCGAATCCCACCGCCTCCGCCAATTTTCAATTTTTCAGATTTGTCGCTGCTTTTGAATGCTATTTCTGTGATACCTTCTGCAGGAAAGAGTCTCTCCACAAGGTTTCGAAATCCAGACCATCCAATTTCATCGATGATAGGATATCGAAAAACAGGCTTTCAATAAATGTTAAGGCATATTCATCATCGAATATTATGAGCATGTAGTATGTCGTTACCTCTCCTTTACTCTTCTGCCATATCTTGTAGATGTTCACCAGGGCACCTTCTGAAGAAGACAACTGTTGGTACATTCCATTGAATATCTCGTCCACGGCCTGCGAGTACTTTTCTCCCTTTTCTTTTTGGATCTTCGTCTTAATTCCGCTCTTGATTTCTTCCAGAATATCCATTATCTTCTGAAGTGCATTTTGCTTTGCACCTTCTTTGACAACAGAAATGTTGAACTCGGGACCAGAATTCTCGCCTAAGCCGTAGACTATCCTCTTCCCTTTGGAAATCTGCTCAAGTTTTTTTGTCAGTACGTAGTTCTCATATACTAGGATAGCACTCTTGTCTATTTTACTAACATCTGGAAGTGCTTCCTTTATTTCTTGTGGTGGTTCGACATTTGGTTTTGAGATATTCGTAGACAAGACTTGGGTAAGTAAAAGGGCAGCAGCTATCGTAGAAAATACTATCCAGAAAACTAATTCCTGCATCATATCACCTCATTTGGTACATATTTGATACATTCTTTGAATTCTTCTGTTAACCATGATAAACTACGAAAACCATTGCCTAGTATCGTACAGGATCGTACAGTAGGTGATTTATTTTGAACGCTCTATCAGAAGATTGAGAGATTGTGCATATGTGAAATCGTCAAAAAACAAGATGTCATCATCGATATCGTTTCCAACTTCTTCCCTCTCCACATGAATTTCACCGTTACCATGTGCATAGAACCAAGGTTTGTATCTATAAGAGTATGTGACTTTCTTTATGCTCAATCCCTCTATTATTTTCCTAATTAACACACTTCTCACTATATCACCAAATGAGCTGTGATATGGCCCAGCGATGAGATACTTCATTTGTGACTGGGGAACATGGTAGCCTAGTCTAGTTACATGTCCATTAGCAGATTCGATCAGTATAGTCATATCAACCACTACGTCTAGAGCTTCTTCGAGGCTTAACGGAGTATACAGGCCGTCTTTGTGTAACTTCTCTAATTCGGTGTCTTTGAAAACCAAAGTGGGGTGGATTCTGAATGCTCTTATTCCGTTATCGAGTAAGAGCCTTATACTCTCGAGATCTTTTTCTTTACTATCATGAGGTAATCCAACCATTAGATGTGCTATTATTTCGAAATCTTTCTTCAATCGCTCTATAGATTTGATAGCATCTTCTGCCTTGTATCCTCTTTTAGAATATTCTAACACTTCGTCATCTAGGCTTTCTATTCCTATTTCCAAGACCTTAACATTTCCATCTTTTAACATTTGCACAGTGGAATCATCTATCAGGTCAGGTTTCGTAGATATACGTTTTGGAATATGTGGGGCTATGCATAATAATCGTTCGATTGTTTCTCTTTTTAGTCCTGTGAAAGTTCCACCATAGAAGGCTATTTCATCAATGTTTGAGAAGTCCATATTCTCGAGTTTGGAAAAGTCTGGAATCGTTTCACCTGTCATAATCAACTGGTTGCAAAAGGAACATCTAGTTCTGCATCCAGCATTTGGAAGAAAAAAAGGATATATCTTTCGCCTATCCTTTGTACTCAACTCAACATCTCCTTGACAATTTCGTTGACAACTTTACCATCAGCGGTTCCCTTGATATGCGTCATCACTTCTTTCATCACTTTGCCAAAGTCTTTCTGTGTAGCGTTTGTCTGTTCTATAACTTCTCTGACAATTTCTTGAATTTCTTCACGAGAGAGCATCTTTGGAGCATATTCCTGAAGTATTGCCAGTTCTTCTTCTTCGGTTTTTGCCAGATCTTCTCTTCCAGCATGCCTATAAGCATCTATAGATTCCTGTCTCTTTTTGATCTCTTTTAATATAATCTTTTGAACATCTTCATCAGTCGCTATTTTCTTTTCACCTTCTACCTCGAAATACCCAATTGCTGCCTTAATTGATCTCAAGACCCTTAGTCTTAATTCATCTTTGCTCTTCATTGCTTCTTTCATATCACTTAGAATATCATCTCTAAGGCTCATAAACGCACCTCCGCTAATGCAGAAAACATTCACACAGTCAAGCACACAAGTAGTCAAGACTGACCTAAAAATCCACGTACGAAGTTCTTTACCGCAGAGAAATTTGCCCTAGCCTTATATCCTCCCTCGTGAACAATGCAAACACGCTGTATTTTCTCACATAGCTCGGTAGCTATTTTATTTCCAATAGTTTCAAAATCCTGAGACAGCAGAGAAAATCTACCAACGGGATCCTCAGCGTGTGTATCAGTACCAAGGGAGATCAAAAGAAAATCAGGCATGTAACTATCGATTTTCTTGATAGCTACTTCAAGCGCTTCAAGATATGCATGTTTATCGCTTCCCCCGGGTAGTGGTATGTTTAGGTTTGTTCCTTCTGCCTTCCCTTCCCCAATTTCACTTTCGTAGCCACTGTACCAAGGAAAGAAAGTTCTCGGATCACCGTGAATAGACACATACAAAACTGAAGGGTCGTCATAAAAGATATCCTGAGTTCCATTACCGTGGTGAAAATCTACGTCTAGTATAGCTATTCTCAATCCACTGTTTTCTAGATATCTCGCAGCTGTCGCCACATTGTTAAAATAGCAATAACCACCACCATAATTACGCATGGCGTGGTGACCTGGTGGTCTTGTCAATGCATAGACTGGCCTTCTATTCTCCAGAACATACCTTACAGAAGTGAGTACGACATTCACCGCTTTTCTCGCAGCATCAAAGGATTCTCTTAATATTGGTGTACCTGTATCGAATATAGGATCAACAAAGAACACTTCAGGTATGTATTCCCCATCAACTTCTGCTGATTTTCTCTTTATGTACTCATAGTACTTTTCATCATGGACTTTCAATATCCATTCTTCTGAGAAATGCTCAGGCGTTATACTCTCAAAATTCTCCACTAAATATTCGTGTACATACCTCAATCTGGAAGGCCTTTCAGGATTTCTCACAAATCTCCCGTTATCGATTTCCTTGGTTGGTATGAAGTTCTCATTTAGTTCAGAACAAACGAGTAATTCCTTCTTCAGGCTCATATCTGATCATTCCTCTAGTTCTTCTATCTTCTTTACTCTACGTTCGTGCCGTCCACCTTCAAAATCAGTACTCAAAAAAGCATCAACTGTCCACTCTGCTAATTCTACCCCCATCAATCGCCCCGCTAAAACAAGTACGTTGGCATCATTGTGTTTCCTCGCGTATAATGCCATATCTGGAAACATGCAAAGGGCGGCTCTAATCCCTTTTATCTTATTTGCTGCAATGGACATCCCTATACCAGTTCCACACAGAAGGATGCCGAAATCGCATTCCTTGCTTACAACCTTTTCTGAAACTTTTTTAGCGTAATCTGGGTAATCAGTGCTTTCTATGGAATATGCGCCACAGTTAATAACTTCGATACCCTTCTTTAGCAAGTATCCGACAAGCCTTTCCTTTAATTCAAATGCCGCATGGTCACTTCCAATTGCTATTTTCACGTCAGACCACTCACTTTACGCTGCTTACGGCTTCTGCTACAGTATTGTAACACTTGAAAACTCTATCTAGTGCTGTCATACTCAGTAGTTTCTTGATATTCTCATTGACGCTCGCAAAAGCAATACTTCCTCCCGCAGATAAAGCACTCTTGTGTAAGCTTACAAATGTTCCTAATCCAAAACTGTCGACGTTAGTAACCTTTGCAAAGTCGAATACTATCTTAGCTTTACCCTTCTTAATCAGGTTTTCAACAACCCAATTTCTAAGTACTGTGGCATTCTGCATTGTGATATCACCATCAAGTGATACGATACAAACCCCAAATTGTTCGGTAAACGTGTACATGTTCTCCCTCCTCATTTATCCAGGAATTTGATGGCTTCCTCTTCGCTGTCGAATATATTCAAAATCCTATCCAATGCCGTCATCTTCAATAACTTTTTAATATTCTCATCGAAATTGATAAATGCTGCGGCTCCCGCCTTCATTAGAGCCTGTTTGTGCAGTGCAATTATGGTACCTAGACCTGTACTGTCCATGTACTTGGTTTCAGAAAAATCTAGTAGTATGTAGTTGTATCCTTTTTTAAATGCGTTCTCGTAAACCTGCTTCTTCACTTCATAGCTATTGTTTAGTTCAAACTCTTCCGGAATTTTGAATTTCATTATTTTGCCTGTCACTATCTCTTCCTTAGAGATCTCCCTCACACTATTTCCTCCTCAAGTGCTAAACACCACGCTTCACTTTGTTATCCTGATCAAACCAACCATCTTTCCAATAATCCTAATTTTTTTTGGATCGTAAACCATAACTTGATATGATTCATTTTCTGGCACAAGTTCAACTTGATCGTCTTTGAGAAAGATCCTTTTCAAGGTTACCTTATCTTCAACAACTGCAGCAATTATAGAATTATTCTCGGCAGTATATTGTTTCTTCATCACCACGTAATCATTATCGACTATATGAGCATTTATCATACTATCACCTTGGACCTTAAGTGCGAAGTATTCGCCATACCCTCTGAGCATAGCTAATGGTACTTCTATCTCTTCGTCGATCTCTTCAAACATTTCGATAGCTTGTCCTGCGGCAATCTTTCCTTTCACAGGTACAATGACACTTTCCTTCCTCTCCGTTAGTGATATCGTTCTAGCGCCTTTCCCCCTCTTTATGTATCCTTTTTTCTCAAGTGCAATTACATGTTGCTGAGCTCCTCTCGGCGTCATCTTAAAACGTCTAGCTATATCCCTAATTGAGGGGGCATACCCCTTCATCAATATGTACTCCCTTATGAAGTCATATATTAGAGTTTGCCTCTCCGTCAAATCTTTCATACATCGAACACCATCCTAACATATATTTGATTATCATGATACTCAATCTTTAAATCATGATATGTGAGCGCTTTAAGTTTCGTATAGATTCGCATCCTGCAGAAACCCACACAGTTTCTATTCGTGCTGAAAGGGTAATATCCCCTGTCCACTATTGAGATTATATCGTTTATGGTATCGAAGAGCACGTCTTCATTAAATTCACTTATGTTTTCATTTGTGATATTATAACATTTCTCAAGGTCTCTATGCAAATTATTTTTTTGTTCGATTACTGTATCTTCTATGCCCACTACATCTATGTTTTCTTGAATTATGGAAATCATGTCTTCAAACACTTCTTCGATGTTTTTAGCAATTATTTCATATGAAATGTCTGATTTATGTTCGATCTCTCGATACAAAGTTATTCTTCACCACCAACAACCGCAAAATCTGCAACACAATCACCACTGGCAAGGTTCATTATCTTGACACCTTGTGCTACCCTTCCTCTAAAAGGAATATCTGAAATCTTGAATTTTATGCTGGCACCGTCTTTGGTAAACACTACGACTATTTCTTCACCTGTAACATATGAAACTCCGACAATTGGTCCTGTCTTCTCGATTTCACTTATGTTCTTTATTCCCAACCCATCTCTGGATTGTTTTCTATATTCACTTACTCGAGTAAGTTTTCCATAACCATTCTCCGTAATTGTTAAGATGTAGCCCGCATCGTTTTCAAGTATGGTCGATGATATGACCCTATCTTGCTCTCTCAAACGAATCCCTCTTACTCCGGCAGCATTTCTCCCCATTGTTCTTACATTGCTGACTCCAAATCGTATACTCATACCGTATTTTGTTGAAACAAGGACAGTACTCTTTTCCGAAGTAACTCTAAGTACAGAGACAAGTTCATCCCCTTCTTTAAATGTTATAGCCCTTATACCTTTCGAAGTGATGTTCCTGAAATCATCCAAACTTGTACGTTTCACTATTCCATTTCTTGTAACGAAGAAGAGATCTCCCACATAGTCTGTGATGTCTATCATCGATAATATTCTCTCGCCGTCATCAAGCTTCAAATACTTCGTAACTGGTTTACCTTTTGTTGCTCTGTTACTCTCCTCCACTTCTATGTTTTCCAGTTCATAGACCTTTCCGTGCGAGGTAAAGAACAACGTTTTGTTATGGAGTTTTGTATATAGAACTTGGGAGATGATATCATCCTCCATCAAATTAGCACCTATGGCACCCTTACCATTCCTCTTCTGCGTCCTAAATGCATTGATATCCATCAATTTCAGAAAGCCTTTTCTTGTAAGTGTGACTACGACATCTTTATTGGGAATAAGGTCTTTCTTGTCAAATTTAGCCATAGCCTCTTCATAGTCAGTTATTTCGGTGCGCCTTTCGTCCCCGTACTTATTTTTTATTTCTTCAAGTTCGTTGATTATGACATCGTAAACTTTGTAGTCTCTTACTAGTAATTCTTTCTCTTTTTCCAACCTATTTAGTATGTCACTGTATTCCTGTTGTAGATTCTGAGTTTCGAGGCTTGTCAATCGTCCGAGACGCATGTCCAGAACGGCCTTTGCTTGCTCTTCGCTCATGTTCAATATTTCTACGAGTTGTGCTGCAGCTTCCGCTGAATCTTTCGCACCTCTCACGATGTTCACAACTGTATCTATTGCCCTTGAAGCCTTAATCAATCCTTCAAGGATATGTGCCCTTCTGGAATCTTGCTGGTACGCATACTGAGTTCTTCTCCTAACTACGTCAAATCTATGTTTTACATATGCTTCTATTAATTGTTTCAAATTCATCAATCGAGGCTGTTTGTCAGCATCTATCACAAGGAAGTTGGCATTAAATCTCACCTGCAAATTAGTCCTCTGATAGAGATTGTTGAGAACAACTTCCTCGTGTATGTCTTCTGGAAATTCTATTACTATCCTCAGACCATCCTTATCGCTCTCGTCTCTCAGATCCTTGACAGGAACCTCTTCTTCTTCCAAGAATCTCGCTATCCGTTCTATGAGTTCAGCTTTACTAACAGCGTAAGGGATTTCAGTGATGATTATGCTTTTTTTCTTTCTTTCATGTCTTGTTTCCACTTTTCCTCTTACGGTAAAGCTCCCTTTTCCGGTTATGTACATCTCTCTTATACCGCTCTTGCCTATTATCATTCCACCCGTTGGAAAATCTGGTCCTTTGATGATGTCTATGAGTTGTTCAATGGAAACATCAGGATTTTTAACGCATGTAATGATTGCATCCACAACGTCATTCAAATTGTGCGTTGGAATATTAGTTGCCATACCAACTGCTATACCACTTGCACCGTTAAGTAGTAGGTTAGGCAATTTGGCTGGCAATACTTCTGGCTCTTGTAAGCTACCGTCGAAGTTGTCGAGCATCTTGACAGTTTGTTTATCTATATCTTCGATCATTTCATCGGCTATCTTGTGAAGCTTTGCCTCTGTATACCTCATAGCAGCTGGTGGATCCCTGTCGATTGAACCAAAGTTTCCTTGTCCTTCGACGATTGGATAGCGCATAGTCCATGGTTGTGCCATTCTTACGAGTGCATCGTATATAGAAGCATCTCCATGCGGGTGATACTTACCCATAACCTCACCGACGATACGTGCGGCCTTCTTGGATGATTTGCTATGTGCAAGGCCAAGTTCGTACATGGAGTAGATAATCCTTCTTTGAACTGGTTTAAGACCATCTCGTACGTCTGGAATTGCACGGCCGATTATGACACTCATCGAATAACTCAAATAAGACTTGACTAGCTCATCCTCAAGAACGCGGTCAATTGTATTTGTAGAGCTCTCTGATATATTTCCATTGACATCGTTCATTCCATGCTTCATTTCCTCACTCATTGATATACCTCCTTACTAACCCATCGCAAATAGACCGATAACTACTTCATTTAACGTTTACCAAAAAAAATCAAGAAATCTTTGCACCAGGTTCGATATCGCCTAATACTGTTAATAATCTAAGCTGACCATCTTTCTTAGCTGCAAGCAACATCCCCTTTGACTCTATACCCATCAGTTTTGCAGGTTTGAGATTCGCCACGACGATTATCAATTTTCCAACAAGTTCTTCTGGGTTATAGTACTGAGCTATTCCAGCAACTATCTGCCTTTTGCCAAGATCACCAAGATCTATCTGTAATTTGACCAATTTCTCTGATTTTTGCACTTTTTCAGCTTCGACTATTTTTGCAACTCTTAAATCTAATTTTTTGAAGGTATCGATGTCTATCAGTTCTTCCGTTGTTACCACATTTACGCTCGGATTTGTGTTTTCATTCATCTCCACCTTTTCTTCAACACTACTCACGTTTGTCAGCCTTACCCCAACATCTATCTCGGATTTGTCCATCTTCTTGAATAATGGTTCACCATGTATAATCTGCTTACCTTTAAGGTTATCCCATCCCTGCAAAGTCTCATGTGTGAACCTCGGTTCTATGGAAAGTCTTCTGTATACTTCAGCAGAAGAATCGGGCATAATCGGGGAGATAAGTGTAGCAACTTTCATTATGTTCTCTGTCACAAGGGCAAGAATCGTACCAAGCCTTTCTTTGTTCCCTTCCTTTGCAATTATCCAAGGATGAGTTTCGTCAAAATACTTGTTAAGTAAAGAGATGAATTGCCATAATCTATCAACTGCATCCGTAATTTCAAGGTTGTCCATAAGTTCTATATAACTAGCTTCGGCCTTTTCATATTCTTCAATGAGTTTCCTGTCGATGTCTTCCAATGCACCGATTTCAGGCATCCGCGAATCAAAATGCTTCTGAATCATTGCGAGCGTACGATGCAACAAATTACCGTAGTCGTTTGCCAGATCAGAGTTTAAACGCTTTATAAGGTTCTCTTCAGAAAAATCGCCGTCTCTACCAAACATTATGTCTCGCACAAGATAATACCTGACAACATCGTTGCCATATCTGTTAACATATTCTCTAGGGTCTATTGCGTTTCCAAGAGATTTGCTTATCTTTTGTCCATTCACCGTTAACCATCCGTGGGCATATATTTTTTTTGGCAAAGGCAGACCAACGGACATCAACATTGCTGGCCAGATCAGACTGTGAAATCTGTTAATTTCCTTGCCTATCAGATGTACATCAGCTGGCCACCATTTGTTGAACATTTCTGGATTATCTGGATAACCAATTGCTGAAACGTAGTTTATCAATGCATCTACCCATACGTATATCACATGTTGTGGATCGGCGGGTAATGGAATGCCCCACTTCAAGGTAGTTCTAGTTATCGACAAATCCCTTAGCCCAGATTCAAGTATCCTTAGCATCTCATTTCTTCTAAAATCTGGTTCAACAAATTTGGGATTTTCATTGAATAACTTCAGAAGAGGCCCATTATACTTCGAAAGCCTAAAGAAATAGTTTTCCTCCTCAATTAGTCGAACTTCTCTCTTACAAGATGGACACAATTTGTGACCATGCTCGTCAACCTCTAGCTCGTCTTCACCCCAATAAGTTTCACAAGGTACACAATACCATCCTTGATAAATTCCTTTATATAGGTCACCATTTTCAAGCATCTTAGAAACGAAATACTGAACCGTCCTAACATGTGCTTCATCCGTAGTTCTTACGAAATAATCGTTTGTTATACCAAGATCTTTCCACAGTTGTTTGAATTTTCCGGCTATTTCATCGCATAGTTGCTTTGGTTCTATCCCTCTTTCTCGTGCAGCTTGCTCGATCTTTTGACCATGTTCATCGGTACCAGTTAGGTAAAACACATCATATCCCATCATTCTCTTATATCGTGCAATTACGTCGCCGATAATAGTAGTATAGGAGCTTCCAATGTGAGGCTCTGCGTTAACGTAGTATATGGCTGTTGTTATATAGAATTTCTTCACAATGCGACACCTCCGAATGCTTTACCGAGTGCTTTACTTCTCTCATTTAATATGTTTTGTCCTCTTATAAATTATACCACATTACCGACCAACATATGTGAAGAATTAGAAAATATTACCGTAACAAATATCGTTAGCTACGATTGAACTTATGCTGAAATTGGATGCTTTTACTTGTCAAGATAGCAACTCAAAGTGCAAGACAAAGGGTGGCATAAAGCCACCCTGATGGAAGTTATTGTTTCGAATTTTTAACACATATCATGCCTATGTATATATTATTATCCCTACCTCTCAGGACTGTTTAGACCCATACGACAGAATCTACACTTAGAGCTTGAGTAGTACTCAAAAGCATGACCTGTCTAACATAGCCCGACGGTTTTACAACCTTGGTTGAGGGTAGTCAACCAAGGCTTTGACAAGCCTTCACCTCTATAGGCCGTAGATAGTTGACATTTACGCTCTTTATGACTTAATCTTCATACTCAAATAATTCCTTTAGTGGTGGAATAAGGTCTAAATACCTCTTATAATATTTGAGTTTCCAACCTGGCCTTATAAGATTGATATCCTTTATTATCGGATTCAACTGCAACAATTCATCTTCAGGAACTGCTAACCTGTAAGCAATTTGTCTGAATGTATCTCCTGGTTGAATCGTATACTCTAATCCGACGTATATCGACCTATTCATATCTTCTTGCAAGTCGATCGTTTCTCCACCAATAATCTCTTTGATGTTTTCAAAAACGATATTGGTGACTGGCACTTCGAAATCCTTTACAACTGTACCTGAAAGTATAGGATTGTTGCCATATGTCCTGACTGATGGTACAGATACGAAGAATTCGTCATTATCACTGACTGGTTTACCGGCAAAGTAGAGCTTCTTGATACTTCCTTCGTTTATGACGTTCTGATACTCGATATTTTCAAAAAGATCCACAATCCAGGGCTCTTTAGACACAACAGAACTAAAAATTATCCTGCTGTCGCTGAATTTTATGTATTTCGAGTATGCCAATATAAGGTTCTTAATATCCCTTCCAGTCATTCTTACCAGCTTTACTGTGGATGTCTTGCCAACCATCTTATAAATATCTTTTCGTGTTACCTTCCCTTCTGCTAAACCTCCATAGTTTGGATTAAATACATTCCATATGCCTATGCTTGCTTTGGTATAATCGATGATTGACTTATTCACTATCTCTGTTATCAGATTATCTTCAAGGATTGCCATATATTTGTGAAATCCGACAGTTATGGCAGAATCAAGGAAACTTTCGTCAAGCCATTTTTCAACGAGGGTTTCATATTGCTCGACCCAAGAAAGCACTTGTTGTGAAATCTCGACTTTTGACATTTCCACATTTTTGATACCGATGTTTGAAATCGTCCACTTATTCGAAGATTTGCTGAGTTCTATGCTTATCTCGTTCACTGAAGAACCAGCAGAACCGGGTATAGAAAATGCCTTCTTGCCTTTTGTTCCGGTATAAACAATAGACTGATTACCAAAAAGGAATACGTCTACATCCTTTTCGAATTCTTTAACAAGCTTGTCACCTATATTCAACTCACTCTGAAGTGCAATTTTGTTTCCAGAAACAGGATCGTTGGTTATTCCACCACTTGTTGCAAGAATGATAATGTCCGGTTTGATTTCTTTCTTCAGCTTGTCCAGTTTTTCTTTTATAACTTTTATCTGATCATCAAACGTCAGTCCACCGTAGTTGGGTGTAACACCAATAGTAGCAACTTTGAGCCCATTTGGGAGAACTTTAACGTAGTAAGTGTAGGTCTTAGCTTTCTGAAGTCCTTTCACATTTCCTGCCAATACATAACCCTTAAGCTTCCCTATCAAACTCTCCAGTTTATCCTGGCCAAGCGATAACTCGAAAGTTCCTGGTACGAAGACATCATATCCAATCTGGTTGAAAAGGGTGATTATAGGATTCTCATCCTTATCGATGTAGTAATCGCCAAATGGACTTCCACAAACTAAGTTACCCGTGTCAACCAAAAGCAAATCTTGATTATTTGCCTTCAGTTTTTGGACATACGAATAGACAGAAATCAACCCTTTGGCTTCATACGTATCGGTGAAATAATTATACGGTACCACATTTCCATATATGTTGGAAGTGTGAACGACAACTACACTTGCCTTGGTAGGTGAACTTGTTGCACCTAAGGCTAAAATAGCAAATAAAGATAGAAACAAAATACTCATCAAAGACTTTTTCATGTTCTTCCCTCCTCTTCCATCAATTTTTTATAGCAGTCCTTACATGCTGTAATGTACTTTTCCTTACCACCTATATCTATTATGCCACCATTACTCTTTTTCTTGTAAGAAAGCGTACCAAGTCATTTTTCCAGTTCTTTGCAAGATATACACCTCCGTATTTGTCTAGATCTTATTAAGATGTACCTCATCAAACTATGGATAAATGGAACACTATAACTTCTTATTCTAGAACTTTTGATTGATTTTGAGAAAATCTGTAAATTTCTGATATAATTATATCAAAAAAGGGGGGGTATGTATAGATTGAATGAAAAAAATGGAATGAGAATTCTAACAGATACTCATTCTCATTTGCATATGAAACAGTTCGATCCTGATAGAGTGAGCGTTCTAGAAAGAGCAAAGAAACTGGCGTTGATTGTAAATGTGTCAACAAATCTTTGTGATATAGATGATACTATAGAAATAGCGAATTCATGCGAGAATATTTTTGCAGCAATCGGTATCCATCCACATGATTCTGGGAACGTCGATAAAGACTATTTAAATATAATTGAGCAGAAAGTTATTGCACAGAAAAGAAGTAAGAGAATAGTCGCTATCGGTGAAATCGGGCTAGACTATTTTAGGAACATATCGCCTATTGATATTCAAAAGAAAGTATTTGCGGAACAACTAATGCTTGCGCAAGCAATAGACTTACCAGTAGTCCTTCACATAAGAGAGGCCTATGAAGATGTTTACGATATACTCGAAACTGTTGGAGTACCTGAAAAAAGAGGTATAGTTCATGCATTCAGCAGTGATGAGAATTGGGCAAAGAAATTCGTTAGACTGGGCTTCAAGATAGGTATAGGCGGGCCAATCACATATCCGAAAAACGATTTGCTAAGAAATGTGGTCAAAATAGTAGGCATAGAGAACATAGTTACTGAAACAGACTGTCCATATCTACCACCACAACAGTACAGAGGTAAGCGTAATGAACCAATTTACGTCTCTTGCGTTGTGAATATGCTAAATGAGATATTTGCAAGTGACGTTTCTGAGCAATTGCTAAGAAATGCATTAGAGGTATTTGGACTTATCAAACTCAATCGAGTTGATACAAATGATTGAAGCAATAGCATGTTCTTATGTTGGTAAAAGCGAGGGCTATCTCATAATCCAAGCAGACAATTTCATACTGAGAGTTGTTTCGGACACTGATAGTTTTTCGACTTGCAAAGAAGGAGATAAAATAACGGTATATACGAGACTGATAGTTACGCAAGATGATATATCAATTTACGGTTTTGATTCGAAAGACAAGAGGAATGTTTTTGAGAAACTAATCAAGGTATCAAAATTGGGTCCTAAAACTGCTGTGAAGATACTTTCTTCTACAAGCATTGAATTTCTCTCAAATGCAATAGCTTCAGGAGATATCGAAAAACTTGCTTCAGTCCCAGGGATAGGTAGAAAGACCGCAGAAAGAATAGTTATGGAACTGAGGGATGAATTTGAAGTAACTGAAGTGGATGACATTTCAATGGAAGCTATAGAAGCCTTAGTTGCCTTAGGATACAGCCCAGTTCAAGCTAGGAATGCCGTAAAAAAAGTCGGAAAAGAAGAGGATGTTGGTAAAGTAATAAAAGAAGCCCTGAAGATACTATCAACAGTATAAGACTAGAAAGCAGATAATAAAAGGCGAAGGGATGATATTATGGGGTAGGTACAGTTGGTAACATTGGCACAAAACCCGTCATAGTTAATCCATCGTTAGGTTACAAGCTCGATCCAGGAGAACCAGGAATACCATCTGGCGCTCCAGCAAGTCAAAGTGTATCAAGAGTTCTGAACCAAGAATTAGCGAACTATATGGATTTCAAAAAGCAAGCTGCCGAGCAAGGTGGATTCGTAATCGGTGGCGGTATATATCTAGATCTTAGAAAACGTGGTTCATTTCTTGCTGCTGTCGCTGGGGAAACGAAAGTTTTCATGTACGTACCGGGAAGCAAAACAGATGCAATTGGAAAAACACCTGGTCAAAATGGGGAGAATTCTGATCAAAACACAAGCGAACCAACCAATGACATCAGAAAATCAGAAGTCAGCGAGAAGATAGATGAACTGTATAGGAAGCTCTCTACTACCAGTGACCCATACGAAAGAGAAAAGCTGGAACAGCAGGTAATTATGTTGACAATGGCAATGAACGCCTTGATGTTTGGAATGAAGATGCCAGAGATCCTTATTGGTATGCTCTTAAACACAGTGGTTTAGAATTGTTTACTATTTTGCGCAAAACCCGCTTTCCTATATTTCAAAAAAACGAACGGAGGGGATAGAGAGTGAAACTTTCACAAATAGTTGAAGAAACCGGTTTGAGAAGCGTATGTTCTCGCGACGATTGTGAGATCGAACATGGTTATGTAGGTGACCTGCTGAGCATAGTAATGCGTTCTGCAAAAGAAAACACAATCTGGCTTACTGTACAGAGTCATGTGAATATAATAGCAGTTGCAGCCTTAACCGGTATAAAGGCGATCGTGTTGTGTGAAGGGGTAGAATTTCCAGATGATACGATACAAAAAGCAAAGGAAGAAGGGATTAATTTATTTACTTCTGGTCAAAATGCATACATTTTAGCTGGTAAGATATACTCACTGGGCGTGAGGTAAAAATATCTGGGCATGACTGAAAATATCGGAAAGAAATCATACAAAGCCGATTTGCATATTCATTCTTGTTTATCACCATGTGCCGATTTGACGATGGTACCGTCGGTGATATGTACAAAAGATGTGGATATATTGTCAATAACCGATCATAACACCGCTGAGAACATAGCGGCTTTTCTTTATTTATGCAAGAACAAAGTTATAGTTCCTGGAATAGAAATCCATACACTTGAAGATGTGCACATACTTGGTTACTTTTCAACATTGGATGATGCGATGGAAGTTTCAAAGGTCGTTGGGGAAAACACCGAACCATTTCCGTACGATCCGGAGAGATTTGGATATCAACTTCTACTAAACCAGGCTGAAGAATTCGTAGGTACTCTTGATAATTATCTGGGTTTCCCAACGAATTTGAGTATAGACCAGACAGTCGATCTAATCAAGAAGTACGGTGGATTAGCTGTGTTTGCTCATGCTGACAGAAAATTCGGCGCCATTGATCAACTGGGTATCTTGCCAAAAGGAACTAATATCGTTGAAGTTCGAAAAAAAGAAACATGCCAGGAGCTAAGAAAATCAGGTTACATAGTTCTCGCCTCTTCTGACGCACATGTTCCAGATGAAATAGGTTCAAGGAAGATCTTCTTTCAAAATGAGGCTTTTTGCGGTAAAATTGATTCGAAAAGTGTTATAGAAAACATTGCCTTAGGGAGGTTTAGGACAATTTGGGATTGATAACACTCTCCGATCATTTACATGATATAGCAGAAAATTCTGTTAATGCTGGAGCCAAAAACGTAAATGTCGTTGTCTTGGAAAATGCGGAGACCTTCTTCTTCTCCGTTGAAGATGATGCTGGCGGTATAAGGACAGATATGCTAGAAAAGATATTCGACCCATTCGTGACAACAAGAAAGAAAGAGATAAGGAGAGTAGGGCTCGGATTACCCTTTCTGAAACAAGCAGCAGAATCTACTGGTGGTTGTGTAAAAGTTGAAACGAAGTTGGGTGAAGGTACAAAGACCGAAGCTCTGTTTTACAAGAAAAACATCGATTGTCAGCCAGTTGGAGATATAGCACAGACGTTTCTTGTATTACTGCTCAATGAAGGTATACACTGGCATATAAAAAGATGTTTTGATTTTAATTGCTATGAAATAGATACAGATACCATAGGAAAGTATATAGGCAAACTTGATTCTCCAGGAAAAATCAGTCTTATATCTGAAATGCTTGAAGAACTTGAGAATTCTTTAATTGATAAGGAAAATGAGTAGCAAATTTTGATATCGTAAGGGAGGGAATAAAGTGAAAGTAGTGGAAAAATTAGTACTGCTGGTGCTGTTTACATTTTCTGTCTTCGTATTTCCATTCACACTTAAGGACGTCAGATTCGAAGGATTAAAGACTGTGTCAAGAGATGAATTGTTACCGTTATACGAGAATTATTTAGGAAAGGACGTAACCAAGAATGCTATAGACGATATCATAATCAACATTGATGAAACTGGCTATTTTGAAACTATCGAGTATGAACTCGTGGATGAATCTGGAACTGACGCAAAAATTCTGAAGATAAAAGTGGTTGAAAATCCGCCTGTGAAGAAAGTAAGTATCGAGATAAATGGGCCCGGAGTAATCGATAAGGAAACGTTACAGAGTTCTATCACATTGCTTGAAAACAAACCATTCAGCTTCACAAACTTCTGGGAGAGCATAGACATCATCGCAAAGGCTTATTCAGACAAGGGCTACATGGTTGCAACACCACGTAGTCAGGATAAATCATTCGCGTTTATCTATGTAACTGGTTCTGTTGAGGAAGAGACAGTCACATTCAAAGTCAACGAATATGTACTCTACAACATCGAATTTCAGGTAATTTCAGAAGATGAGGAGTTCAAGGAAGAATTCAAAAAGATCCAAACTCAATTAAGCTTGAAAAAGTATGTTGACTATGAAAACAAGAATTGGTTCTCGAGGATATTCGACAGTGAAAAGGATTATGTATTAACACTTCAATCGCTACAGACATTGTTTCAAGACTTGACAAAGTATGTTTTCGTCAAAATCGTAAATCTATCTACAGAAGAAGTAGAAGCAAAATATCCGGCTAAGAACATCATCATAACAGTAACTGACAACACGGTGTTCAAAAACCCTGTGTATCTAAAAGGAATAAGAACAAAGGGGAATACACTCTTCAGTCAAAATGATTTGATAGGTGAGACGGTAGAGGGCACGTATACTAATTTCTCAGTGTTAAAGAGGATGCAGCAAGTAAAAGATAAATACGATAAAGCTGGTTATTTCATAGGCCTAAATCTAGAAGCCGACCCTAGCGGGGAGCTAAATATCTTAATAACAGAACTAAAGGTAAGAGAAGTGAAGTTCGAAGGTAATACCCTAACCAAGGATTACGTATTTAACGATTTAATCTATGTTAAACCTGGAGATTATCTCAAAAGGGATGCATTACAGCAAACATATATCGAGATATTAAAATCGAACTTCTTTGATAGTGTTGATTTCAACATCCAATCGGTCGAAGGCGATGACTCATTGGTAGACGTTGTTATCATGCTTTCCGAGAAAGAAAAGAAATTCGATTTCCAAGGAGGCATTGTATTTGCACCTGTTACCGATAAACAATGGTGGGAAGGCTTTGGCGGTATGCTGTCTCTTTCAACAACGAATCCAACAGGCAATGGCGAGAATATATCACTTTCGTTCCAACGAGACTTTACATCAACACAGTTGACGTTTAGTGGTGGAATCAGAAAGCCGTTTGCATTACCGATAATCTTGAATAGCAGTGTTAATTATCAAGATACAACAAGCGACGGAACAACTACAACAAACTTGTCTTACTCAGTTGGTGTGAATACATTAAAAACAACTCTTGGCCAGTTCGGTTTCAGCGCGAAACACGAGGACACAACAACAGAATCCAGTGGTACGAGTGTCACCTCGAGTACTCTTTCCTTTCCAGTAAATTACGTTTACGAAACACTCGACAATCTCTACGTACCTATGAAAGGATATTCATTATCATTAACCGGAACAAAGTACATACCACTATCGACTAATGGTTCTGATGCAATGAGCTACACCGCAGAATTTACATTCCACATTCCGTTCTTGAAGGACAAATCATTTGCTTCAAGAGTCTTTGTAGCACAAGTCTTTCAGACATCCGGAACAGCGATAGACTACAGACTTGCTGGACTGAATCAGGTGAGAGGTGTTAAGTCAAGCCTGACAGGTTCTGTGATTGGCTTAACCAATAATGAAATAAGGATCAAACAGGCCGATGCACTCAATTACGTGTCTCTCTTCTACGATGCAGGATTTGTATCAAATGCATACGATTTTCAGAACCCACAAATGTCATTTGGGATTGAGCTTGGTATCAACGTCCCACTATTGGGTTTGATAAGATTAGGATGGGGTATACCCATACCAGATATCACACAGCCAAATTCCTTCCTTCTCATTGGGAAGACTTTCTAGACTTTCTTGATACTAGCATGAAATTCGATTAGGGTGGAAAAATGGCAGATACGAATGGTTTGATTGAACAATTAGAAAAAGTAAGAGAGGAAGCAAGAGTACTCGTAGAATCGAGATGGCAGGAATTTGAAACGCTTAGAAAAACTGGAGACGAAGAAGAACTGTTTGCTGAACTCAGTTTCTGTGTACTGACAGCAAACTGGAGTGCTCAAGGCGGAATGAAGGCGCAAAAGATCATAGGAAAGGGATTTGCAAACTTACCAAAAGATGAGCTTACTAAAATGCTCGTAGATGTTGGACATAGATACCCTCAAGTGCGCGCTGAGTATATAGTGTCGAATAGATGGATAATCAGCCAACTAAGAACACTCATCGAAGAACCAGATCCTAGAGAGTTCTTTGTAAAGAATGTGAAAGGGTTAGGATGGAAGGAAAGTTCACACTTTTTAAGGAATGTAGCGTTTCGTGATTATGCAATACTCGATAAACATATGTTGAGAGTAATGCTACAGTATGAACTGATCGACGAGATACCGAAAGGATGGACGAAGAAAAAGTATTTAGACTATGAAGAAAGATTAAAAAACGTTGCAGAAGGCTTTGGAGAATGCCTGGGAAAACTTGACCTTTACCTATGGTATATGATAAAACATACTGTAGACAAGTAACAATCGACAAATGGTCAACTACCCACCGCCAATAGAGGCGGGGGCTTGTAGAAATGCAAGCTCGGTTGATTAGCCTATGTCATTAGCTATCGCTATTGACTACGTTATAGCAGAATAT
>DPIB01000189.1 GCA_003522805.1 Fervidobacterium sp.
TTTCTGCTTGCAAAATGGTAAACTAAATATATGATTAATTACCCTACACTAAACATCTGGCGCACGCAAGTGCAGATAAAATAACTAGCAAAACAAGTAACCTGATGAGCTCAACGCTCTACGGTGTAGAGGCTATCTAAACTAACCTGAGAGAATAAGGTCTTTGGCAAACTTCTCTCGAAATCCTTCACCTCTATAGGTGGTGGTAGTTCACTTACGTATACTATTATTAGAGTATATTATTTAAGGAGATGATAGAGTGAATGATAAAGTGAATAGTTCAAGAGATGATTTTCTAAAGTTCGTAACAAGGCTTACTATCATAACTATTTTCCTAGTCGATCCCCCGATGCTTCTCTTTTCCTACTATGGTTTTGCCGGCATTGGTAAATACCCAATATGGATAATACTGGCAGGATTTCTAACTGCAGCTGCAGTGCTTGGAACTGTTATCGTATTTCTACTCAAGTATCTCGTCAATAAACTCTTTGACAAGTCGAATTTTAACTTTGCAGTTGTCTCATCGCTCATAGTCTTTTTTGGGAATTTCCTTGCAGCAACTTTCATTGGACTCTTTTCAGAAATGTTCCAGCCTATGCCTGATCAGACGATGGTAATTAGGTTAGCCGGTGCATTAGCAATCAACGTCAACATAATGGCGATTTATTTGTTCCTGTATTCAAAAAGCAAGTCACTGCAACAATTTCGTGGTGAACTGTTTCAAAAGTTCATGATACCAGTTGTTTTGAAGCTCTCGGTAGGTATACTTTCAATATCTATGTGGATTGCACCAATTATCCTAAAGTATTTACTTTTGAAAGTCGATTTAAGTCAGGAGATACAACGGAATATGGTGATAATAAGTGTCGGACTCAACATACTACTGACTTTGTTTGTAGTATTCATATCAAAGAAGATTTTGTCAGGTATTCCCAACATGATCAACTTTTTTGGACACTTATCACATGGAAATTTAACAGAACGAATCAATGTGAATTCAGTAGATGAATTCAGGCACATGGCAAATGAGCTAGAATTTGCCGTTGGTAGTGTGTCTCTAATACTGAAGGACACCAAGGCCATTTCCAATGACTCAAAGACTACCTTTGAGTATGCTGAAAAAGAGTTCACTTCGTTTCAAAATGATGCCAAGAATACCTTTTTGACAATTGAAAAGCAGCAACAAAGCGTGGAAAGAGCAACAAGCGCAGTTGAGCAGATCATGGCAAACATAGAAGAATTGTCTCTCCAAGCACAATCTCTTGCTGAACTTGCAGGAAAAACACAGGATCTTTCCAGTAATCTTGAACGCAGTTCATCAAAGAGTTTTGAGGAGCTTGAGAAAGTAAAGAGTATAACAACTGGATTCTTTAAAGAATATGAAGAGTTAGAAAAGGGTATCGATAAACTTACAAGTGCAACTAGGAATATTGAATCTATAGTTGAGACAGTTCGTTCCATAGCAGAGCAAACTAATCTATTAGCTCTGAACGCTGCAATTGAAGCTGCGAGGGCAGGAGAATCTGGGCGGGGTTTTGCCGTCGTTGCTGATGAAATTAGAAAACTCGCCGAGCAAACCAAATCGTCCACTGATACAATAACATCTACTATATCACTAGTTGAGTCTTCTTCAAAAGGGCTGAGTGAACAAATAGACTCGCTAAGAAAAGAACTTCAGACAACTCAAGAAGGTTATGAATTACTCAGCGAGAGTTTTGTGGAACTTAGGGAATCCATAGCAGACCTAAACACAGCAATTGAAACAGTTGCGACGCATAGTGAAGAACAGAGCGCCTCTGCTGAAGAAATGCGCTCAGGTGCATCGGAGATAATGGTCAGCATGTCAGATGTACAATCCAAGGGAGATACAATAACCAGATCTATGCAAGCAATCTCAGATCAACTTCTTAGCATCTCAGATAAGATAAAGCATGTAATGGACTCACTGGTATATTTAGATTCCTCAATTGGAAAGTTCAAACTATAGCATCAAGAGATGCTATGTCGATGGTATAACGTTGAGATAGCAAATAGGTGAGTATATGCGATATGTAGATGACGAGAATCACATAAATATGTGTAGAAGTGTTTATGTAGATGGTAGTTTTAGAAATGGAATAATATCAGGAGCAATAATTTTTGTAGGTGACGAGAAAATAAGCACTGAGGAATTCTATTTTTCAGTAAGAAACGATCAGCTATCGAAACATCGGAACATATCGGGTGAAATCCTTGCCACCATGTACGCTATATATTATGCTGTGGAGAACTCTATCCATTGCCTGAAGATATATCACGACTACGAAGGAATAGGTAAATGGGCAAGTGATGAATGGAAAGCAAAGACAGAAATTGCTCATCTATACAAATCGTTTCTAGCTGCAAACCGAAGCGTAACTTGCCAATTCATAAAAGTGGACGCACATTCGGGTGATAAGTACAACAGTCGTGCAGATACATTGGCAAGATTTGCCCTTAATACCCTGAAATCCAATATAGATATCGAAAAATTCATGAACCATTTATCTCAGCTATATTGATTATGTTTATCGATGATCAGCCCTGATCAGCTTTTGAAAACTGAACTCCTATCGTCAACCACCTACCGCCTGTAGAGGTGGAGACTTGTCAAAACCTTAGTTGGCTACCTTCAGCCCTTGATGAATCTCAGACTCAACACTCTCGATTCCATGGACGAACCGATCAAAGACTTCGCCCATATCTTGTATAGTTACATTCAATGGAAGCAAGAATCTTATAACACCATTTGAAATGACATTTACAAGAAGACCTTGCGAAAGAAAGAGTTCTTTTGTCAATTTCATAGAAATATTGTCTGGAAATTTTATCCCTCTCATCAATCCCAAGCCACGTACCTCACCAAGTGCACTGAATTTCGATTTGAAAATCTCTCCCATCTCTCTTACATGTTCGAGTAATTCATTGTTTATCAAACTCAGCACAGCTCTGCCCGCAGCTAGTGCGACTGGATTTGGTGCAAATGTTGAGCCATGATCACCGGTAACAAAAGCATTTGAAAGATCATCAAGCATTACACAAGCACCTAATGGCAGTCCACCACCGATTCCCTTTGCAACAGTAATGATGTTCGGTTCGAGATCGAAATACTGGTATGCATAGAACTTTCCCGTTCTCCCAAGTCCACTCTGTACTTCATCGGCGACCAAAATAAAATTGTGAGACGTTCTGTAATGATTTATCAAATCGACGATTTCTAAGGGAATCAAATCGAGTCCTCCACTGCCGTGGAGTACCTCTAAAAACACAGCGCTTATGTCCGACTCCATCTCAAAGAACTCCCTAACTATCTTTGCATCATACGGAAGGAACACTACATCCTTTTCGTCCACGAACTGCCTTCGCAAATCATCAAAACCCGTTATACTGAGTGACTTCATAGTCCTGCCGTGAAAGTTCTTGACAAAAGACACTATTTTCCCACTTTTTTTAACTTTCCTGACGACCTTCAGTGCACATTCTGTGCTCTCTGCACCAGAATTAGTAAAAAAAACCCTCCCATTCCTGCCGGTTTCTCTAACCAACCTTTCTGCAACTACTTCCGCGTCCTCGTCGACAAAAAAGTTTGAAAGATGTACGTACCGATCCATCTTATCTTTCATCATTAATCGGCGAG
>DPIB01000042.1 GCA_003522805.1 Fervidobacterium sp.
GTTCTTAACGTTTCTTATAGCGATGAGTCATAAGTGATTCTGATAAGAGATATCTGATAGAAGATTCCATATAATTTTCTTTGTTTCTATTAAGATAAATGATACAATAGACATATATATAGTTACATTATCGCAAAATATCGAACAAAGAAACAACATGCATTCCAAACTTAAATAGGTGAGAGGGGTAGAAACATGCGATTAAGAATCGAGTTTGTATCGAAAAACAACATAATTCTTCCAGTTGGATACACAAAGTATGTTCAAGCTCTCATATACAACATTTTTAGCCAGAAAGTTAGAAATTTTGTTCACGAAGAGGGTTACAGAAGTGATAGAAAATTCTCACTATTTTGCTTTTCTTGGATATTGGAAGAGGCAAAGTATTTTGAGAAAATGAAAATATTCGACTTTGGTCAGAAGATAAGCTTCTACATTTCATCTCCTGTTGATGATCTGATAGAAGACCTCATTAACGGCCTTGTCAAAAACGACAAATTTAGAATAGGTGAAAACGAGATTTATCTATCTGTTGTCACGGCTATTCAAAAGGTATTTGAAACACCTCACTCCATCGACATAGTTGCACTGACTCCTATAGAGGTTCACAGAACATTCATGGAAAATGGAAGAAACAAGACACAGTACTATTCTCCATTTGACAAAGAATTCAAAGAGCTTATAAACATCAATATAAGAGACAAATGGCAAGCATTCTACAACGAGCCACTGAGTGAGGAAATAGAGATAACTCCGCTCTTTGGTGGTGAGAAAGCTGAGAAGAAATACAAAAGAGTTGTGTATTATGGTTTTGGTGATAAAAAGTACATAGTTGAAGGTTGGAAAGGCAAATACAATTTGAAAGGCAATCCAAAGGTTCTATCATTCGTTTACGATGCGGGACTTGGAAGTAAGAACTCACAAGGTTTCGGTTTCATCGAATGAGGAGGTGATGTAATGTTCAAGCAAATGGTTCAATTTTCCAAACAGCTTCAGGAAAGTGGTTTCTACGATTCTTCTTTTGAAGACAGTAAACAATTCTTCTATGTAGTCATGCCACTTGAAGACAAAACAAAACTATATTTCGTCGTTGACGATGAGCTATATGAAAATCTACCGCCTATAGACAGCATGAAGAAAATGAGCGAGGTATCCGACGATCTCAGAAAAGTCCTCCGCAACGTCGAAGAACTGACAAGAAAGCTTCCTGGAGATGAGATGGGTAACAAAAGTATCATGGGCAACAAAGGAGTAAACTCATACAATCTGTTTATATTTCAGCTGCCAAAAGAAGGGAAGAAGAGTTTGGAAGAGAAGTTACAAGTCGTCTATAAAGAGAAGAGGCTCGAATTCCTTAACATAGTTGATGAAAAGATTTTGGATAAGCTTGTGCTAGAAGACAGCGAGGCAAAATTTATTGCAGATAAGGTCAAAGGTACAATTGCTACAATCGAAGCCGACATGAAAGCTAAGAAAAAATCAACAAATTTCCTAAAAAACACCTATTTTGTCTTCGAATTACCTGATACATCTCTATACGAGAATTTCTACTATGCATATTTGAGAAACAAGGTTTTCTTAGACGAGAGCGGAAAGTTCGTGCGTGACGGGACGTGTTCCATATGTGGGAAGGAAGACAAAGTATCGATTCCTGTGATCTTTCACAACATGAATTCCAAGAAATTGTTTATTTCGCACATTGGTAGGAAAGAAAGCCTCAATACTTTGATATGTCGTGACTGCTCACTGGAACTTGTCAAGTTTTACCAGAAGTTCTTAAGGAAGATAAATATATTTCCACTATTCATCGACGAAGATTTAGAAGACGAAGAAATAGATATTCTCAGAAATATATTTGAAGGTGGTCCAGAACTCAGGAAGAACACGTTTAGAGAGATCCTAAAGAACGTAGCATCCCAAAGAGACGTATTAGATTTTTACCTCATCATTTCCGGTAGACAAGACTTCGTCTTTGTAGATTACGTTTCTAACTTCAGATATAACTTCTCAGAAGACGCAACCATATTCGATATAGAAGATGAGTTAAACACACTTTTTGAAGACAAATTGAAATTCAATTATTTCGGGAGCTCTACTCTAAAAGATGAAAGACTGGTTAGCAACATATACAAATACAGAGAACTCATCTTCGACTTCGTGTACAGAGCAAAGATTGAGAACATAAACAAAGATGTCATCGACAATATCTTCTATGATTCATTAGCAAAAAAGCTACGTGAGTTTTACGATGATAAATCTGGAGATGGTAACAAAGAACAGTTTGCCGTAATTAGACTCTTCGACAGTTACAAGAAATTGAACAAACATTTTGGGGGTGATTATATGGACAAAGTGGAATCTTTGGATGACCTTTGGAATCGGGAAAAGTTGGAAAATAGCTACGAGTATTACTACCTACTTGGACAGATAACCAGATATCTATTGTCTCAGTCGCAGTCTGGCAGCAAAACTCATGCACTTGTAGAACCGTTCATGAACGTAAGCAGTCCGGTGGTTATGATGGACCGTGTCTTTGATCTCTTCAACAAATACAAACACAACATCGATATCGACGATGCAGGATTCAATAAAGCCTTTTTGCTGGTTTTGAATTACTTCAACACAATGATTTCTCCAGAGAACGTCACCGATAACTCGAACAAAGCTATACAGAAAAATGAAAAATTTTTCTTCTTCGAAGGTTATTTTTCAGGCAAATTATTTTCAAGATGGTATAAAAAGATGGAAGGAACAGAGAACGTAGGAAAACTCGAAAATTCAACTGTAGAAAACTCATAGGATGGGAGGATGATAGATATGTCAGCGGAAAAATTCACAAAGAGGTGCTACGGTATAGTCGTTTTGAAAAGTGAGAACAGCAACTGGAACGCAGATTTCACAAAATATCCAAGAAGACTTCCAGATGAAAACGCAACAATTTTTGCAACAGACAAAGCTCTAAAATACTCTATTCGCAGATACTGGGTTGATAAAGGAAAGAACGTATTTCTTTGGAGGACATTCCGAGATGATGGAAAGCCAAGAGACTTAAGTGAAACAGACGACTACTGGACCAGTGTGCTAAAAGATAATTTGAAATACATTTTAGTCAAAGAAAAGACTAAAGATGGTAAGGAGACTCAAGTTGAAAAGCTTGACAGAAAAGATTTCTTTAACAACTTTATAGATGTAAAGTTCTTTGGTATAACATTCGCAAAGGGTCAAGACACATTATCTCTCACAGGTCCACTACAAATAAGTTACGGTGTAAACAGATACAATATCAACACCCCGTACGTTGTAGATATTGGCTCACCATTTAGAGCAGATACGAAAAAGACTGCGGAAGGCGAAACAAAGGAGAACTTACAAACAACACTTGGAAGTGAAATCAGAAACCTAAAATCATACTACGTTTACGACTGGGTACTTAATCCAAAAAATCTTCCTGATGGTATGGACATAACCGAAGACGACATCACATTAATAAAAGAAGCCTTGAAAAAGTCAGTCACATATTTGAACACAACGACGAAAATAGGTACTGAGAATGCATTGCTGCTCTTTATAACATTGAACGAAGGCTCTGAGCTTGTTCTACCCACGATGAAAAATCTTGTAGATGTTTCAAAAGACGAAGTCATAGACTTGTCAAAAGTCAGTGAATTGCTTTCCAAATATAACGAAAAAATCGAAAGTGTGGAGCTCTATTACAACGAAGCAATAGCAAAAGTGAGTGGTATACCGGAAGGTAGTAAGTTAGAAGATATACTGTTGTGAGGGGGAATGTAGATGAAAGCATTCTCCTTTGAAATAGGCGCCGACATGGCGCTTTTTAAGAAAAA